>NZ_CAWMYC010000003.1:0-28189 GCF_963872035.1 Scytonema sp. HK-05 | reverse complement strand
AAGCATAAGCATAGTTGGGGTTGAGTTGGATGGCTTTGTTGTAGGCGGCTATTGCTTCATCCAGTTTTTTCTGGTCACTCAGCGCATTGCCCAGATTATTGTAAGCATAAGCATAGTTGGGGTTGAGTTGGATGGCTTTGTTGTAGGCGGCGATCGCCTCATCGAGTTTTTTCTGGTTCCTCAGCGCAATGCCCAGATTGTTGTAAGCATAAGCATAGTTGGGGTTGAGTTGGATGGCTTTGTTGTAGGCGGCGATCGCCTCATCGAGTTTTTTCTGGTTCCTCAGCGCATTGCCCAGATTGTTGTAAGCATAAGCATAGTTGGGGTTGAGTTGGATGGCTTTGTTGTAGGCGGCTATTGCCTCATCGAGTTTTTTCTGGTAATACAGCGCATCGCCCAGATTGTTGTAAGCCGTAGCATCCAGCTTTTTTGGATCTGTGGGTATATTTTCCGCGTTACCGGAATCATTAGAATTTTTAGGGTCGATTTGGATTGCTTTGCGGAAAACTGCAACTGCTTCATCCACCTTTTTTTGGTCATACAGCAATAAACCCAGGTTTTTATAAGCAAGAGCAAATTTGGGGTCGATTTGGATCGCTTTGCGATATGCAGCAACTGCCCTGTCGAATTTCTTCTGATCTGCTAGCGCTACGCCTATGTTGTGGTAAGCACGAACATCGTTAGGGTTGAGTTGGATAGCTTGTTGGTATGCGGCAAGTGCCTCATCCACTTTCTTTTGAAAATACAGCGCTTTCCCCAGGTAAAAGTATGCGTAAGCATCTTTGGGTAACTGTTGCAGTACTTTACGCCATATCGCTTCGGCTTTTGAGTAATTACCGTCATTTTGGGCGGTAATGCCTTGCTGATACAACTGATCAACTGTTTGGGCAGTTACCAGTAGGGGAGTTGTAGCCAGAGATAAACTTATAAATAGAGCAAATAATGTATTTTTTTGCACAATGCACCTAAATACTTCATAATGTTTTAGGCTTTATAACATCTGGCAGCGTTTTCATTCACCCAGTCGCAATTTCTATCCGGAATGTTCCGCAGGAATTAAAATGAATTTTTTTATTTTTTTATATAGCAGATGTAGTATTTTAGTTTTAAGTATAGAGCAATTTTGTTGAACATAAAACGGTAAAAGTCCGCCCAGGGAACTTTGAGGGATACATAGTAAGCAGTAAGTAAAAAATTTCACAAGTTCGTAGCGTTATGTATGCCTGAAACGAAAGTTGGTAGTAAGAGGTCATTTATAAAGTAAACATAAAATTCTTGTAGGGTGTGTTAGGCGCAGCCTTTAGAGGATGTCTGAGAAGTCAAAAATGTCATGCTGTTAGCGTAGCTCCTCGCTCTACGAGGCACGGAGCGACAGCGTAGTGAAGCATCTCGAACCACAACGAAAAATTGGGATTCTAAGCGCCAAAGGCGCACGCTTCGCGTTCACGAAGTGTGCGCTTTGCGCTTACGCTCCACTTCGTTACGCTCAGAATGACAAAATATACCTTGCTTAAAGTTTTCAGACATCCTCTAACGCACCGACATTAAGATGGTGCGTTAGGCTAAAGCCGTAACGCACCCTACTTAAGATTTACTAATCAGAAGGTAAGGAATTTTCAGCCAGCGATCGCGTTTTTCCTTCTATTTTTTCGGAGTTACTAATTCTAGTGTTTTCCAAAACATGAGGCACCCAAGGTAAAGCGACAAAAATTACCCCTAAAACGACTAAAAATACAGAAATTCCAAAAATTTGATCACGAGGAATTTCGAGGACACCGCGTAAAATAACTTCTCGCAAAGCAGAAACAATGGTAATTTCTACTGCTGCTCCTACGGATATTTGTTGTACTTGCAAGTAATCAAGTAACAAGCGAAATAACTCTACCAAAATCAAAATGAACAAGATATCAGATGTTACTTGCCGTAAATCCAATGGATGCAAAAAAGAGGAGAACATATCTCCCAGTCGTATAAGCATCACACAGAATAAACCAAGGCATAGAGAAATAATGATAAAGTCTTGAAAAATCTCCAGGTTACGTACAATTCTATCTCGCTGGAACAAATTGTTTAACCCTGTAATCAGCCGTTTTGGCATGGTATCTCCGGACAGTGTAGGTTCGTCCAGATCCATGATAAGCAATTTCAAATTTAAAATTAAAATCCAAAACGACAAAATTTGGTTTTGATAGTAATTTCAGTAAATAAACGGAGTCAATGACAAAAAAATATCATTTCTACGAATTAACTGAGTATAAAAACTAAAAAGCCTGCCTAAGCAGACTTTGTTTGTATATAGCAATCTTATTTCATTTGTGAAAATTGATACTAAGTTGCGGCTCAATTACCTCACCCCGCCCTCCGGGCACCCCTCTCCTTGGTAAGGAGAGGGGCAGGGGGTAGTTGCAGCTATGAACGCAACTCGGTATGACCTCCTTCAGATCCCCGACTTCTTTAAGAAGTCGGGGATCTTATTTGTTCACGAATCCTCAACGGACTGCTATAGCTCCATCGTTCTAATATACAAGCATTACACTAAGACTATTTACTACCAAAAAGTGCAAATAATTCTTCCTCAGTAGGTTCAACTTTGGAAACACCATTCAATTCATGCCGAAGCTGAGAAATTGATTCATATATTTGCTTACGAGCGCGGTTCGTGTTACCTAATGGTTGATGTTCTGGTAAGGAATGCCACGGATTGTAAGATAGATTTTCACAAAACTCCATTTGTTCGCGAGAGTCAAATTTTTGAGGAGGAACTTTGATAGTAGCGACTTTGTAAAAAGGAGATTTCCATTCAACAGATGAATCTTCAATCGGCATTTTTTCAGCATCTGTTTGAAACTGAATCAAAAAATCAAAAGTAGCTCCCTTGCTGTTTAAATGCTCGACCATTGCCTCACGAAGATAGTTGGGAGACTTAGAAACTTGCCTACCCGAAATATTCTCAGCAGAGGGTTTTGCCGAGAATTTAATCGCTCTATCACCGAGTTTGTAGGGCGTCATGCTCCAATATTGAATTTCCAGAGGACTGACAATCTTTTTACTCTGAATTGTCCTGGCAATTATCAATTCTTGCAAGCGCCATTTCAATGGATTGAAACCAGGCAAGAAAAACTTTAATGGTATAGTACCCTTTGCTGCTCTAATAGCAGCAAAAAACTGAACGTAATCCTGGAGATTCCGGATGAGAAATACAGGATGGTTGACCAAAATAAAGTCTTGAGTGTTCTTTTCGTCTTCAATCAGCTTCTCGCCTTTCACACCCAAGAGTTTCACCGCCATACCGCGACCATCACCTTTTGTATCAGGTTGGGCTGCATTTCCTGAAGCATTGGAGAAGCGAATACACGCAGTAAACTTCTTTCCTGGTTCTTTGAAAACGCCAACTTTCATTTCTTCCGGTAAGTTGGTTTCAACAATAAATTCCCCTTGAACACAACCATGATGTTTAGCGTGAGCATCTCGTCGGGCTGGGCGATCGCCTGCTTGATAGTTTTGCTCAATCTGCTGTCTGGTCATTTGTTCAATGGCTTCGATAGCAGACGCCTCGTCTGGTGTTGGATATTCCCTACCAAGTTCTAATTTGCCTTTTTGAGTTTGCATAGATCAGTTTTGGGTAGTGGGGAAGAGAAATTCGTATTTTGCACCGAGTCGTCTCAATACGGTTCGGATAAGACTTGATCCCCCCAACCCCCCGAGGTTCGGGGGGCACCAAACCCCCTTTTTAAGGGGGCAAGGGGGATCTTCCTGAACATGAACATAGTTAACCGAACTGTATTGCGAGTCGTCTATCAATTTTGATTTGGAGGGATTCGTAGTAAGCACTTTAGCGCTAAAGCGCTTACTACAACAAAAGAAAAAAGGCAAAAGATATAGTTTCTCTTTTGACTTTTTTCTTTTTACTGACCTTGGGTCAAGGTTACTTTAAAGCGCTTATTTGTTTGGGGAATATTGCGATGTAGAACATCTGAAAGATTCCGGGTTGTCTGAATAATTTCCATACCAATTGGTGAAAAAGTATTTTCGTTGAAAATATTTTCAGCCAACAGGGGGTTCGTTAATGCTTGCGAAAAAGCATCGATGCCTACCAGTCTCCCAATTAAGGCACCTACAGCAGAGTTCTCGCGCGTGTCTTCAGCGAAGAGTCCTACGTAGAATTCAATGTTGTCTACATGACCGTATAAACGTTTCAGCAGTTTTTGAGCTTCTACATTACCAGTAATCTGGTCGAAATCGGTGACTCGTGGAAACTGACACAATTCGCGGTAATCGTTGTAGCTTGCTAAGCGTGCATCCCTACCCTGTTGGATGCTCTTTAAATCTGTGTCAATCAGGAAGGGTGCGGTGTTAAAAACACCTATTTCTCCAGCAGCTTGATTGGAAGCGTCCTCAAACAAGCGTCCCAAACCCCTACTAGTGACCATTTCCGTGTTCCATTGTGTCTCGGTTATGGCAATTTTATGGCTATCCAAATAAACTTCATTTGGTACTAGACTGTGCCATCGATATAACAAATTAAACTCCAGAGTCATCCAATTTTGCCGATACCACTTTTCATTTGTAAAAGATAATGGATCGACAAAGAATTTGAAGTTGTAGGGGGCAATATGATTAATATATTCTTCAAGAACAATTTTAATTAACAAAACAATGACAATATTTCTTGCTGTTTGAAAGAGTCGCTCGTCATCCCAATCACTATAATGACCCGCTAGAACATCACATATGCGATTGTGTTCTCTTAAGAAAAGGGTGTTCATCATCACGTAGCCAATTTGCACATTGCCCCTCTCCTTACCCATTGCAAACAGCTTTTCTTTTTTAGCTGGCTCTAGTTCATGTTTAGGTAGAATTTCATCGGGAGATTTGAAAAGATATTTGAATTCTTCTTTAACAACTCCGTTCTCAAAATAATAGGGGGGATATTCCTCGCCATTAATCATCTGACTCTTGAACTTACCGCCTTGGTGTGACCTCAGGATGTCGGTCATTTTTTTGTTTAAGCCATACAAGGGACTGACATCAATTTCATGGTTTGAGGTGTTTTTTAAATTATTGGTGCGGTCAGTTCTTAAAAATCCATCCGTAAACCATTGAGCAAAATAGGAAAACAAAAGAGTGGATTTAGAAGACAAATTTGTATCACCTTTTCTTAAGAACAACTCCTTGAGTTCTTCAAGCGAGGGCAGTTTGTTCTCATCTACATTCACAGGTGGTAAATGACGCCCACTCCAAGTTCTATCAGTTAAGGAATCCCATGATGTGTATTCCGCTAATGTGCTTAAAGGATAGGGGCGGGTTTTGCTTTTTTTTATTGCACTATTAATTAGGAGTTTGTTAATGCGTCGCTTCAGGAAGTTGTTGCTTTGGACAATATCCCAAAAGCCTTTAAAATGAGTTAAAACGTAAGACTCTAACTTATTCCTGAACCCGTCCTTAACAGTACTTCTGCCTTCTTTCATAACGATATTCCTATGATTTCGGTGTCTGATATTAGGAAATGAGTTAATTTTCAAGAGAAGTTTAAATATTTCGTTTTCAGGTAATAGCAATAACAAGTTAGCTCACTAGACTAAAAATAGTTAACAGAAACTTTTAGTCGGCTAGTACTTGTATTGTAAAAAGTTCTAACCTTGTTTAGCAGTACCCTTTGGGGTACTCTTTAAAAAGATAATTTCATACACTAAATAAATTCCAGTAAAAAAGAAATTATCCGGAAATATAAGAAAATTTTTAGCTGCGTAGTTATAAGTAAAAGCACCTAAAAAAATATTCAAAAAGCCGATTTCTTTATGAAACAGACGAGTTTCCTAGCCATCGGATAAGCTATTGTGCATTTAGTTTGCACAATTTGGGGGGACTTTCCAGCCCACCCTACAAGAATTTGATTAAAAGATGATGTGCAAATTCTTGTAGGATTTTCAGCTTATTAGATGGCGATCGCCGCAGGCGGGCACTCCGTGCCATCGCACAATCGCCTAGGGCAGTAACGCATGCTGCTCAAGGAATTGATGCCCTGCGGCTGCGCCTAACACATCCTACTACCGCAAGGCGGAAGTCAAAAGTCACGCAGTCAAAAGTCAAAAGTCAAAAGTATTATAAAATGGGCTTTTTAGGGATTTTAAATGGTTGCCCTATTTACGCCGTGACGTACTACGTTTAATTATGTCCGCTTACTTATTTTCTAGTCAGCTAAAATCGACTCATAATAAAAAAAGAGTTAAGAAAGATTAAGCTGAACGATCTGTGGTATGAGCAAAACAGCCTTGAATTTAACAGCAATATCTATTTTTGTGATGACGATGTCTAGTCTTTTGGGACCATTGTTTCACTTGTCACCTACAGTCCCGGCAATTGCCACCTTTGCTGTTTTGGGAATAGCAACTTTCGATGCATTTAGTTTACAAGGGAAAGGCGGAAATTTACTTATAGATTCGCTGGCTGGTTTTTCACCTGAACACAGAGAACGTATCATTCACCACGAAGCAGGACATTTTCTCGTCGCTTACCTGTTGGGTATTCCGGTTATCAGCTATACCTTAAGTGCTTGGGAAGCACTCAAACAAAGACAACCAGGACAAGGTGGTGTGAGCTTTGATGATGGCGAATTAGCATCCCAACTGGAACGCGGTACAATCAGTGCCCAAATAATTGACCGCTACTGCACAATTTGGATGGCAGGTATTGCCGCTGAAACACTGGTTTATAAAAACTCCGAGGGAGGAGTTGATGATAAAAGCAAGCTATCAATGGTATTGACAAATTTAGGCTTTTCTGCATCAGCTTGTGAGCAGAAACAGCGCTTTTGTACCCTCCAAGCCAAAACGCTCCTGCAAGAAAATTGGGCGGCATATCAAGCTTTAGTCAATGCGATGCGACAACGTGCAACAGTTGCAGAGTGTAGGAATGCAATTGCACAGGCGGATCAAGAAACAGCCTGAAGATGTGAAGCCTTACGGAACATATTGCGACTGCAACCAATAACACGATTACGTCCAGCCGCTTTAGCTTGCAACAGGAATTGATCGGCACGTTCCAACAAGCTGGTTCCCTTGGTATCATCTTCTGGTTGTAAACAAGCCGTTCCCACGCTGATTGTAACGTTGATAGCGAGTTTGTTGTTAATTGCGAATGGTTGCTCGCTGACGACACGATTGAGACGACGCGCCACCAGCAGTGCTTCGTCGCAGGTGGTGTTGGTCAGAACAATCACAAATTCCTCTCCACCATAGCGGAAAGGGGTGTCACCAAACCGCAGATTGTGCCGCAAACGGTGAGATAATAGCTGCAACAGGCGATCGCCAACCAAATGCCCATAGCTATCGTTCACTTTCTTAAAATAGTCCACATCCAGAATAATCAACGAGAGCGGAGTTTCACTACTACGGGCTTTTTGAATGTGCCTGGGTAAGTCTCCGTCTAAGGCACGGCGATTCTTCAATTCTGTCAACGAATCAGCTAAGGATATAGCTGTCAACAAATCATTTGTCCGCACCAAATCGCGATACTTCTGTGCCTTACGCAAGCCTACACTTAAGTGAGCGAGCAATAATTGCTCGTTGGCAGTTTCCTCTGCTGGAGGATTGTCTGTTTTTTGCTTTGGTTGCTGCCAAATGTAAGCATCAGCTCCTTGGCGTAGTGCTGCACAAGTCATCTCCAACTCCCATTCCCTGCCAAACTGACTTTTAAAAGCCAGCAACTCAGGAGTATCCTCCACCAGGATACAGTAAATCCAGGATAGCTTTGTCTGTTCTTTCAACCAACGGCAGAGTTCCATACTGCCATCCAAACTAGCCTGTACCACTATGACATCAGGCGGCTTGATTTGGATGCGCGACACCGCCTGATTTACATTAGCGATCGCTTCTACGCTAAAAGTGGATGCATCACGGAGCCGATCTGGAAGTGTGGCGAGAAAATGATCACCTCCGAAGACCAGAATAGATATATTCATTGCTCTGCTTTTTGCCCTATTTCAACTTTAAGGGTGTATTTCTGGTTAGATTTACTGATGCTCCCTGATTACTGATTGTGCCGATACATTAAGAACTGCAAAAAACTCATACCCCCTTGATCTGTCCTACACTCAAAAGGAGTTACTCTTGAGGGCGGACTCCCGACACAAAACGAGTTGATTGGTAGGGCGGTTTGCTCCGGTACTGAGTTTTTTACACCTTTTCCCCTGCCGATATTTTTGGCAACGGGGGGCACTCATTATTCTCTGATATTATCTCACTCTTATGTCTACCATAAATCTGTCATTTTTCGCCTCATGGTAGTTGAGCTTTCTTTATACAATCGCTGTCGTTTCGATTACTGATACAGGATGTCTGCCGTGTAAGCATTTCTTTCAAGCAGTAGAAATACCGAATATTTTATGCAAGTATGAAGCGATTTATCTAATACTTTAGATAGATTTTTGTGAAATTATGGTAAAATCAACAATCTAAACTCTTCCTCGCGTAAAGAACTTTTTGAGGAAAACAAGCGACCCACAAGAGCGTATATTCAATAAACCATAACCTTTTTCCTATATTGCTTGACAATTTGCCAAATGGCTACGTAAAACTACGTAATATTAACTTTTTATAAAAACTGACCCCAACAATTTAACCTGGATTTAAGAGCAGCTCATTCTAGCCACTTCAAAAGAGCAAAGATTGACAGGAATTTTGTGGCGGTGATGCCCTTAAAATCAGGTGTGAAGTATGAATGATGAAATACGAATCAACTACAAAAAACTTCATCATTCATCCTTTATCATTCATCCGTGTTGATAACCTTCCACAGTGTAACCAGCAGCGACAATTGCCTGTTTGATGGACTCTTCAGAAGCTTGTGCTTCCACAGTCACAGTTTTCGCTTTGACATCCACATCCACCTTGGCATCAGATTCGACAGTGTGGATCGATTCGGTAATCGTTGCTGCACATCCATCACAGGCAATATTCGGAACATTGAGTTTTAGTGCCATAATTTACCTCATTAGGAGAATTTTGAAGTTTTTTTCAGTTCTTATTTTAAGAATCGTCAGCACGCTCGCTCATCCTACCAAAGTTAGGTGAATGTGGCATAATACGACAGATAAACAAGCTACGACCTTAGCAACGCTTGGTGGTCGCAAACAGAAACAAAATGCAAAAATGGGGACTAGGGACTGGGTACTAGGTCTTTTCCCAATCCCGAATCCTTAGTTATTGAAACTAATTTTGTAAATACCCATGTCTCACCATCCCCAGTATCTCGGCGGTAACGAAATTCGCGCCTTATTCCTTGACTTTTACGCGCAACGGGGACACCAAATTCTCCCGAGTGCTTCCCTTGTTCCAGAAGACCCAACCGTACTGCTGACGATCGCGGGGATGCTACCATTTAAACCCATTTTTCTGGGACAGCGTACATCGGAATTCAAGCGTGCGACGACTTCCCAAAAATGCATCCGCACCAATGATATCGAAAACGTCGGACGCACCAAACGGCATCACACGTTTTTTGAAATGTTGGGTAACTTCAGCTTTGGGGACTATTTTAAAGAACAAGCCATAGCCTGGGGTTGGGAGTTGACAACAAAAGTCTTTGGTTTACCCCCAGAACATCTTGTTGTCAGCGTCTTTGAGGAAGACGACGAAGCTTTTGAAATCTGGCGTGATAAAATTGGCGTTCCGGAAGCTAGAATTAAACGTTTGAGGGAAGACAACTTTTGGAATTCTGGTCCTACTGGTCCTTGTGGTCCGTGTTCAGAAATACACTACGACTTTCACCCCGAACGCGGCGATGAAAATATTGATTTAGAAGACGACAGCCGATTCATTGAGGTTTACAACCTCGTCTTCATGCAATACAACCAGGACGCAGAAGGGAATTTAACACCACTAGCTAACAAGAACATCGACACCGGGATGGGTTTGGAAAGGATGGCGCAAATCCTCCAAAGAGTTCCCAACAACTATGAAACTGATTTAGTTTTCCCCATTCTTAAAAAAGCAGGGGATATTGCTGGGATAGACTACGAATCGGCTGATGAGAAAACCAAAGTCTCCTTAAAAGTGATTGGCGATCATATTCGTGCCGTCGTCCATATGATAGCCGATGAAATCCGCGCTTCCAACGTCGGACGAGGTTATGTGCTGCGTCGCCTGATTCGTCGTGTTGTGCGTCACGGGAGATTGATTGGGATTGCAGGAGAATTTACTACCCAAGTTGCTGAGAGTGCGATCGCCCTTTCAGAATCAGCTTACCCCAACGTGCGGCAAAGAGAAAACGCCATCAAAGCAGAACTGCAACGCGAAGAGTCTCAGTTTTTGAGAACTTTGGAACGCGGCGAAAAACTGCTTGAGGAAATCATTGCTGAGGTACAAAGCAAAGGCGAAACCCAAATTAGCGGTGAAAGTGCTTTTACTTTGTACGATACCTACGGTTTCCCCCTGGAACTCACTCAAGAAATTGCTGCTGAAAACAACCTCACCGTTGATGAGGCGGGTTTCAATGCAGAAATGCAAAAGCAGGTAGAACGCGCCAAGGAAGCACACAAAACAATCGATTTAACGGTGCAAGGTTCTCTCGACAAGCTGGCGGAACACATCCACGCGACAGAATTCTTGGGCTACACCCAATCTCTAGCGACATCCAAAGTCGAGGTGGTGTTGGTTGGCGGCGTCTCCCAAGAAGAAGCAGAAGCAGGGACAGAAGTACAAATTGTCCTCGACCAAACCCCATTCTATGCAGAGTCGGGAGGACAAATAGGCGATCGCGGTTATATCTCCGGTGACGGCGTTCTCGTGACAATTCACGATGTGAAGAAAGAATCTGATTTCTTCGTTCACTTCGGACGCATCGAACGCGGTACAATCCGAGTAGGAGATGCTGTGACCGCACAAATTGATCCAGCTAATCGTCGTCGCGCCCAAGCCAACCACACCGCAACTCACCTATTGCAAGCAGCGTTGAAGAAAGTTGTTGATGAAGGGATATCCCAAGCAGGTTCCCTTGTCTCGTTTGACAGGTTGCGGTTTGACTTCAACTGTCCGCGTCCTCTGACACCAGAAGAAGTGCAGCAAGTTGAGGAACTGGTGAACATTTGGATTGGCGAAGCACACTCTGCCAAAGTGGAAACTTTGCCCTTAGCAGAAGCAAAAGCCAGAGGTGCTGTTGCTATGTTCGGGGAAAAATACGGCGAAGAAGTACGGGTGATTGACTTTCCTGGCGTATCAATGGAACTGTGCGGAGGAACGCATGTCAGTAATACTGCGGAGATAGGCGTTTTCAAAATCGTCTCGGAAGCAGGTGTAGCGTCGGGAGTGCGGCGGATTGAAGCTGTTTCTGGTCCTGCTATCTTAGATTACCTGAATGTCCGTGATAAAGTTGTGAAGGATTTGAGCGATCGCTTTAAGGTAAAACCTGAAGAACTACCAGACAGAATTACCACTCTGCAAAACGAACTCAAAACCGCCCAGAAGGAACTGGAAACCCTCAAATCACAGCTAGCGATCGCCAAATCTGATAGTTTGCTGCAAACAGTCGAATCGATTGGCGATTATAAAATTCTCGTCGCCAAGATGGAAGACGTTGATCCAGAGTCCTTAAAAACCGTAGCCGAACGCTTGCTGCAAAAAGTCGGTAATGGTGCGATCGTCCTGGGTTCTGTTCCAGAAGAAGGAAAAGTCAGCTTAGTTGCTGCTTTCAGTCCAGAAGTGAACAAAAAAGGTTTGCAAGCAGGGAAGTTTATTGGTGCGATCGCCAAAATTTGTGGTGGTGGCGGTGGCGGAAGACCAAACCTTGCACAAGCAGGCGGACGCGATGCGAGTAAATTGCCAGAGGCGTTGGAACAAGCGCGGAGTGAGTTGAAGTCCGCGTTGGGTTAATTGTATTTTCTTGTGGGGCAGGCATCTTGCCTGCCTAAAAACTTTAGATGGCTGTTGAAAAGTAGCCACAAGGGTTTTCGTAAGCATTGGAACAGAAAACCCCGTGTACGCTTTGTAACGCTACCAGAATAACTGCAACAAAGACTCGAATGTGCTGTAGCCCCATTTGAGTGTCATTAACCCGGAGATGATTGTCAGTCCCAAACAGAATATAATGCCTTTGGTTAGCGGTATGGGATTGTCAAAAAAATAGGCATAGCTACCCCAATTTAATGCAGCAATTATCAGTCCGACTGCCGCCCCAGCACTAAAGCGCTTAATCAACGTGCTAGCACTTTCTACTTTTGATTTGGGTTGGTTTAGTTCGTGTGGTAATGGTTTCATAAGAAACTTTTGACTTTTTAAATAACCGTATCGGGCAATATTTCCCAATTTAGTCTTAATTACGGAGTAAGCGCTGTTTTTTGGTAAAAGAGCAATTTTATTTGTGTATCTATTTTACAGCAAGGGTTTCAGGCTGTGCATGGCGGCAGTGCCTTCGCTACTTCTACTACAGATTGGTAGTCAAAGCCAGCAATTGTTTACGATCTCCAAGTTTAGCGTTAGCCTTTAAAAAAGATGTCGTACAGTGATAGCAGAATCTCCACCACAATCAGAATCACCACATACCACTCAACTCGCTGGCTACTGCTATGCTGCATGAACTCCAGCACTGTTTGTGCGGTTTGGGAAATGAGCTCTAGTTTGCGTTCCAAGGCATTGTGACGCTCACGGATTTCGTATTCATCTTCCAAGCGCAGATATAAGTTTTCTAGCTGTGGGGATTCCCACAGCAGATCCGGCTTATCGATGATCTCTACTCGACCGACAATCTTATGTTGAACTAACAATGTAGTACCGAGTTGACGCAGTAATTCCCGACTCTGGCGTCTACTCCTGTTTTCAGAAAGGAGACTAGCTGCAAACGGTTCAATTTGATCAAATACACTAGCTAGGCTAGTTTCATAATGAGACAGCACAACACTCTTAGCGAGAATATCAGCCACTATCTGCAAACGTTCTACACTAAAATCATGCAGTAAAATTGTTCCTTCCTTAACTTTCTCACTCTGTTCAACGTTGAGCTGAACTTCCACCTCTTCTGTTTCCGGCTCAGCAAAAGAGTCACTAACTTGAGAGGATAGTTTAGTCAAGAAGGCTACCTTTTCTACAGGCTCAAGGTTAAACAGGACAACTGCACCATAGTCCAGCAGTACCGCACAGCCGTGTTCACCTACTGTAACCATTACTGGCATAACCGCCAAGCAAACGTAATTCTCCAATCTTTGTACGTTAATCTTCTTACCAAGGAATAGGGCTTGCGCTCTAAAGCTATCTCTGTCATTAAAAAGGAGTTTTTGCATTGTCGCCTTAATTTATTTGTCGCATACCAAGTGTCCATTGAGACAGCTTGAAACGGTATAACCTTATTACTGATAAATCTGAACTAAATAGTTGCCAGGCGTTACACGCTCAAGGAGGGTGTTAGGGCTAAAGTTTTCGTACTATCACCAAGGAGAACGCGATCGCAGAGGTTAAACAGTTCTACCTCAGTCTGCGCCTGTCGCATCAGCCGCAGGAAATGACCTTCAGCGTCAACACTGAGGGCAATGTAGTTGAGGAACATTTTGAGGTAGCCTACGCGCGATCGCATTGGCATAGTTGCTGCTGTGGGGGTTTGCCATAAACGATCAATATAGCTGCGTACCTCTACTAAAGGAACGGGCGTGATCGGCTCGGAGCGCAAAGCCTGCCGAATTTGATTAAAAAGCCAAGGATTCCCGATCGCCCAGCGTCCCACCATGACACCCGCCGCACCCGTTTGAGAAAGCACTTCAAGTGCTGTTGTCGCAGAGTGGATATTGCCATTGGCAAGCACTGGACAATCGACCCGTCTAACCGCTTCAGCAATCAAATCATATTTCACTGCCCCGTGGTACCTATCTTTCACGGTGCGACCATGCAAACTCAGCAAATCAATGCTGTGGCGATTGATCATATCTAGAATTTCGTAAAAGGTATCTGTATTTTCAAAGCCTACGCGCATCTTGACGGTCAAAGGTCGATCATTCACAGCAGAACGTAGTTCTCCCAAAATCCGATCCACTTTTTCTGGTAAGAGCAGCAATCCACCCCCAACATTTTTGCGATAGATTCTAGGTGCTGGACAGCCCATGTTCAAGTCAACTCCAGCGATATTATAGCCGCAGAGTTCCTGTGCTGTTCTTACTAAGTCTGGAATGCTTTCGCCAATCATTTGAGCAAAAACGGGGCGACCCGTGTCGTTTTCGGTGATTGCTGCCAGAATGCTACGATTGAGCCGTGAGGTATCATTCACGCGGAAATACTCGGTGAAGAAGTAGTCAGGACTGCCGTAGTGGGCAATGACCTTCATAAACCAGAGGTTTGTCACATCCTGCATGGGCGCAAGAGCAGTGAGGGGTAAATCTGGATGGAGCGATTGGGGGAGCGATACCTGGGACATAAAGATTCCAGCGATCGACAAAGCATTACTGTATCAAAAAAAGGTTACTTGTTGGGAACCGCAAACATAAAAGCCCAAAACTGCAATCAAGGTGATGATTTTGATGCACCTCTGCCGGAAGAGATTCTTAAAACAGTGAACAGTGAACAGCTACCAGCCGCAGTGACGCCTGCTATGGTGGGGGATTTAAACCCGCCCTCCGGGTATGCCTTCGGCACGTCTTCGACGAACGCCACTTGCTCTACTTGGGGAAACCCCAAGACCGCAGTGGCTCACCACCAACGCTCTCTGGTCCAATTGGTGTGGTGTTTCCCCCAACGATGAAACTGATAACCCTTCGGGTATGCCTGCGGCACGTCTATGTCCTATGCCTGCGGCACGCCAAGGGCGAACGGACACGCGAAGCGAACGACGAACGCCAGTCGCCGTGAGAGCGGGAGACCCTCCTGCATAGCGCTGGCTCACTGATAACTGATAACTGGTAACTGGTAACTGTTAATGCATTTGAGGGCAGATGAAAATTGTCCTAAATACAGATATTTTCTTCTGGTTTCTCAGTGAAGATAAAATAAAAAAGGGACTCTTGTCTCAATCCCTTTTCCAAAAACTAATTTTATTTTGAGTAGGTATTATTAGAAAAGTCGAAAAATAAATGGATAACGGAACGGTTCATCGGGCTTGGTAAAACAGTGCAACAGCGCCCAAATTGTCAGTCCCCAGTGCAGTGCAAAGCCAAAAGCAACAACGGGGAAGAACAAAATTCCGCCAAGACCAAAGGTGAGAAAAGATAAAATCCCAATTGGAACTCCAATTAAGATTGCCCAGAACCAAACATTGAAGTGAAAATTAATTGATTCTTTGGCGTTGCTTTTAACAACTGGGTCATCGGAAACTAAGTTAATTACAATTGGAACCCCAATCGAAAATAATGCTGTACTAAAGAAAATCGCCCCATGACACAGAGATGATAGCAATTTGCGCTTATCAGAATCGTATGTAACTTGCATCTTGGTGGTGGCTCCTCAATTCGCTTTCTTGCTTCGATTTTAACGGTCAGCTAATAGATTTAGCATTGCAGGTTCCCGTACTTAGAAAGCTTTTATGCTTTTCCTTTAATGTACATTAACTTTGAGTGCCACTCATCAACTATAGGTTATGAGGTTTACCGAACCTCCACAGTAGAAGAAAAGTTTACAGCTAACAAGCGTGAATACGCTCATTGCTTCAACGCCACTGCAAGGTGCGATGGTGCGATCACACTCTTGGTTAGCAGCTTCTTGCTCTTGAGTGAACAACCGACACAGATTTCATAGTATTTTCATACTATAAATAAAGACTTGGATTATAATAGTATGTGTAAGTTACCCTTTAAATTTGCTACCATTGTGGGTTTGTTTTGATTGGCGGGTCTGAGTATGATTGATTGTCTCAATGCAGCTCGCTACTTTATCGTTAGAGCTTATGAGGATGGTATAGAAGCTCAAATGACCAACATGAAGGTTCAAAAGCTTCTGTATTATTCACAAAGCTTACATTTGGCGCTATACAATCAGCCATTGTTTGAAGAAGAAATACAAGCATGGCGATATGGCCCTGTATGTCCTCCTGCTTACAGGTTTTACAGTGAATTTGAAGCTAATCAATTACCTATCCCTAGTAAAGAATTCTTATTACAAATCCCTGATCAGAAGAAAGAGCTTCTAGAAGAAGTATGGGAATATTTTGGTGGCTACCATGCCTATCTACTTAGTGATATGACTCACGTGGAGTTTCCTTGGAAGAAAGCCCGCAAGGGGTTACCACCCGAAGCAAGTTCAACTGAGCCTATTCTTCTTAAGGATATGAAAGCATTGGGTCATCAGAAGCTTGATGTGATTGAACGTGATAACCCCGCTTATGAACCCGTGATGTCCGAAATTGTGAAGGATGCTCTAACTTCAGAATCCTCATCTCGCGTAAGCAAAGGAGAAGTGCGTGGCTGGCTCAACTCCCTTCTCGATTGAGGAATCTGATAATTTCAAGCGTTCTTTCAAAAAACTTGCAAAATTTCATGGGGCTGATTTTGTTGAGCTTGTTGCAGAAGTCTTGGAAGGTTTGATCGAAGACCAGTATCCTATAAATTCCCGTAATGAACCTTTACCTGGAAAGATTCAGTTACTTGAAGGATGGACGTTTCACAAGCTAGAGTTGAAGTTTTCCAAAGGCGCTTCTGGACAAATCAGATTAATGTATTTAGTCAATACGGCTACTTGCGTCATCAGACTTGTGTGGATTTATAGTCACGAGCAGTTTGCAAAACGCCCTGGCGACAAAGACTTAAAGAGTGTTATCAATGAAATCCTGGACTAAGTGCGATTGGGGAAAGCCCAGTGCAAGGCGATGGGCGAAGCCCCGCATAAAGGCGATTGCAAATGTTGTAGGTTGAGCTAAGGATAGTGAAACCCAACAATACCAATAACTACCAACTCATCTGCTTTTTTACATCTAAATGGATACATCTGTTAAAGCTAGCAGCAAAGATAACATAAAGTAAGGTGAAGCCCTAACTTTAAATTACTTAACAAAGGCGGTATACAATGGGTCGTTTAAATCCCTTCTCACTTCAAATGCAGATTACCCAAATGTTTGAGCAAGGGCAATCATTTTTCGCCACAATCAAAGTGCAGGATTGGTTGAAAGAACGCAATCAAAATCCCGCAGATTACGACATTCTTTTCCATCAAAAACCTGCACCTCCCGGTTCAAAAGCAGTCATGGTTGTTGAAATTGAGTTGCGTCGCAAAGATGGACAACCTGTTGAGCCGTGGTTGCAAGAACAAGCCAACCTTCATGCATGATAGTTTCACGATGGCGGGTATTGCGTACCCCAATTTATGAAATTAGTATAAATTTTTCCGAATTAGAGCGTTTCCTTTGCGGAACGCTCTTTTTTATCTTGAATGAGTTATAGGAATTTTATAATAATTGCCATGCCATCTCATCGCTTTTGGTTTTTTGCACTTTGGTTATACTTGGGAATTCTAGCTGCTATATCTCTTGCCGTCTATGTGAAAATTATTCCGTCTAAAATCACAAAATTTCAGCCTATAGATACAATTTTCCATTTTATTTTCATAGGATTTCTTGCTTACATAGGTCATTTATCAATGAAAAAATATAAAATTAAGATTTTTCAATTTTTTCTGCCAATAGCACCAATCATAGTTCTATTTTTTAGTTTTCTAGACGAGTTCATTGAGATATTTATATGGCGTGCGGGTTTTGATAAACTTGACTCAGCCGCTGATTTTTGCGGTATAGTATTATTTACATTTTTGGCAGAAAAAACTAACATTAACAAATCCTCAAAAAATCAAACGTAAAAACCAATTCTCTCTTTTTCTCTTACTCTGTATCCTCTGCGGTTTGTTAATCAAAATCACCCAATCAGGTGAGTCAACTGGCTGACTTCATTGCTAACTTTAGTGTGAGAGCAACTGAAAAATTAGGGAACGTGGAAAATGACCGTAAACCAGCCTTGTGTTTGCGCCAACTGTGGTAAGCGTCTATTTGCCTGGTTGATGGCTCAAGGTGACGACGTATACGATAAATTTATTAGCGATCGCAAACGTTCTCTCTTCGCCAACCTACATGGTAATGTTTTAGAAATTGATCCAGGAACTGGTCCTAACCTACCCTACTATCCTAAAGACATCAACTTGATAGGAATTGAGCCAAACCCATTCATGCATTCCTATCTCAAAAAAGAAGCCCAAAAGCTAGGTTTCAACAACATCGACCTCCGCACTAGCACAGCTGAACAGATAGACGCTGAAGATAACAGCATCGATGCCGTGGTTAGTACTTTAGTTTTGTGTTCCGTGCCGAATTTAGCTGCTACATTACAAGAAGTTTTACGAGTTCTCAAACCCGGTGGAAGCTTTTTATTTATTGAACACGTTGCTGCACCACAGGGAACTTTATTGCGACAGGTACAAAGTACAATTCGCCCAATTTGGAAAGTGCTTGCTGATGGTTGTCATCCAGATCGGGAAACTTGGATTGCGTTAGAAAATGCTGGGTTCAAGAGTGTGAATTACGAGCATTTTAAAGTACCAGTGCCGATTGTTAGCCCTCAAATTATCGGTGTGGCGATAAGATAATTTCGTGCAAAGACGCGCTTGACGCTAAAATAGTTTTTGCGTCTTTGCGCCTTTGCGAGAGATTTCAAAAATCATCACAAAATATTATGGTTAACCTCTGGACTTCCGCAGAACACGCATTACGCTATCTTGCAAAAGCGGATCAAATACCTCATCGCACCGAGGGCGAAGCAGTACTGCTAGAACACGTCCCCAAGACAGTGAAACGCATTCTCGATTTGGGAACTGGAGACGGTCGTTTGCTAGCACTACTCAAAATAGAACGTCCCCACGTCCAAAGCGTTGCTGTTGACTTTTCACCAACCATGCTGGAGGCTGTAAGAACTCGCTTTGCCGATGATTCTACGGTGCAAGTTATTACACATAACTTAGATGTACCACTACCTGAGTTGGGTTTGTTTGATGCGGTTGTCTCCAGTTTTGCTATCCATCATCTCACCCACGAACGCAAACATTCCCTGTACAGAGAAATTTTTCATCTGCTAGAACCAGGCGGAATTTTTTGCAATCTGGAACACGTCGCCTCACCCACTCCAAAGCTGCACGAACGTTTTTTACATGCGATCGGTAGGACTGTTGAGGAAGACGACCCATCAAATAAGCTTCTGGATGTGGAAACACAGCTGCGTTGGTTGCGAGATATTGGTTTTACAGACGTAGACTGCTACTGGAAATGGCTAGAACTTGCACTGTTGATTGGGGTGAAGCCAGAATAACCTGTTGCATTTTCAACTTGCATACCATTTGCAATTGTTTATGGGTTTGTAGTTGCGCTTTAGCGCAGCTAGAAACTAACTAGCGCTAAAAAATGAATAAATACCAGGTGCAATTATGACTTATCAAATTATTGCCAATCTGACCGAAAACCAGATTTCTGATTTACTGGAATTGTACAAAAGTGAATTTTGGAGCTACAAACGTACTCATGAAGACGTTGTTAAGATGCTTGCAGCGTCAGACATTATCGTAGGATTGGTAGATGAGAACGAACAATTAATTGGTTTTACTCGTGTTCTCACCGACTTTGTGTATAGGGCAACTATTTATGATGTTATCGTTAAACCAACACATAGAAAAATGGGTCTTGGTGCTAAGCTAATCGACGCAGTTGTCAATCATCCTGAGTTAGCCTCAGTTGAGCAGATTGCTCTTTATTGTCTACCAGAAATGATTCCTTTTTATGAACGTTGGGGCTTCTCAGCTAACGTAGGTGAAATACGGTTGATGTACAGAAACCACCAATTTTATGCTGGCACACACCAGCAATGAGAACTAATAGGAGCATTTTACCCCCAAGGATAGCAAAGACTTTGCTAATAATGTACCCGGAGCAGACATGATGAATATGTTCAATAACATAATTCAAAATATCTCTGGTTTTCTCAAACTATCTGTAAACAATATCCTGCGTATAAATATCATGGGTAATAAGATTGAAGACATCTACAACTACCTAAAAATATCAGATTCAATTGCCACTTCAGGACAACCGACAAAAGAACAGTTTTCAGCAATTCAACAATCAGGATATCAACTCGTTGTGAATTTGGCACTACCAGAATCTACCAACGCTTTACCTGATGAAAAACAAATTGTGGAAGCTGAAGGTATGGAGTACGTCCACATTCCAGTAGTTTGGGAAAAACCCACCATTGAAAATGTGAATGAATTTTTTAGCGTCATGGAAGCAAACGCCGATAAAAAAGTCTTGGTTCACTGTGCTGCTAACATGAGAGTTTCAGCTTTCATGTATCTTTATCGCCACATTCATGAACACATTGGTGAGGAAGAAGCAAAGAAAGACTTACAGAAAATTTGGGTACCCAATGAAAACTGGCAGAAATTTATGAACCAGGTTATTGAGAATTATCATTGAAGCATTGCATTATGGCATGAAGCTAGTACTTTCTAGCGATCGCTTGGCAAATAAAAGACAAGCTCGGATGTCTTCTTCGACTAAGCCTTCATACTCTTCGAGAGTTTCTGTTATTGTTGCACCATGTGCAAGGAGATTCAGAATATACTCAACAGTTAGGCGTGTTCCCCTAATCACTGGTTTGCCTATCATTACTTTCGGGTTAACGGTGATACGGCTCAGTAGTTCTTGGTCTGTCATAGCTTCAACCTTGAAATTGGAGCAATTAAAACCATCATAGGCAATCGCTGCTTAATGATCGCACTTTTTGCTTGTGTGGTGAAGAGCGATCGCCTATTGTATTTAGCAGTGCCAAACAACGTCTATGAGCAGTTTTTCGCCACATCATTTATTCAGTCACTCGTTGAGCAGCATCAAGTGTATTTGCTGATCTACGATATTGATCAGGAGGTGATTAAGCGATGGCAGCCGTAGAAGAATATCGTCAGCACATTCAAAGATTGCTGAGTGAACACGCTCAGTTAGTTTGGGACAGCCGCATTCAAGCAGAGACAATTTTTGATCAAGAGCATGATCGCTATCAATTAGTATATGTCGGCTGGCGTGATTCAGATCGTGTCTATGGAGTTGTGCTTCATCTCGACATCATTGATGGAAAAATCTGGGTACAGCAGGACGGAACAGAAGTCGGCATTGCCAATAAGCTAGTAGAAATAGGAGTGCCAAAACACGATATTGTGTTGGGTATTGACCCACCCAAGATGCGTCAATACACAGAATTTGCTGTAGGTTGAGTCAGGCAAACGTTGGGTAGCGATCGCACTCATGAAATCAATGCGTCGCCTTTATGCGGTCAATTCGTACGATCGCATCCTACTGTCCCTTAAGTGAAATCGCTATAATACAGGATAAAAGCGATACAATCTTTTTTCGATGCTCAGGCAATTTTGGCGGTGGCTCAAAAGGTTTTTTCAGCGCTTATTTGGCAGCAAGCATCCATCTCCTCAGTCGGGGGGACACAGGAGGGTAGAACCACGGAAACAGCCGACAGATGCGGAGTATGAATCGTTGTTCCTCGAACTGTTGGCGGGTGTGAATGAGGGCTGGAGTCGGGGACGGGTAAAGGGTTTCTTGGATGCAAAGAATATTACTCAGGCTGGTTTGGTGGAGTGGTTGCGGCGCTTTGGGGAAAGATTGTTAGCATCAAGCGCACCGAATGATGAGTTAGCAGCGCGGATGGTGCAGCTGGGTGAGTTGGGCGTTGGGGAAGTGGGAGATGTGGCGGGTGAGATTGGGATGCGGTTGTTGGGGAGGGGAAGAGAAACGAACCGCCAAGACGCAGAGGACGCAGAGGAAGGAGAGGAGGGAGATGCAGAAGCTTGGTTAAACCGAGGCAATGAACAATATCATGCAGGGGATTTTGTAGGAGCGATCGCATCCTACGACAAAGCAATTGAAATCAAACCCGACTTTCATCAAGCTTGGAACAACCGAGGCAGGGCGCTGGGTAACTTAGGGCGATTTGAAGAAGCAATTGCATCCTTCAACAAAGCCGTTGAAATCAAACCCGACTTTCATCAAGCTTGGGACAAACGGGGCATGGCGCTTTCTGACTTAGGGCAATTTGAAGATGCGATCGCATCCTACGACAAAGCAATTGAATTCAAAGGCGACTTCCATCAAGCTTGGAACAACCGGGGCGTGGCGCTGGGTAACTTAGGGCAATTTGAAGAAGAAATTGCATCCTACGACAAAGCTCTAGAAATCAAAGGCGACTACCATCAAGCTTGGAACAACCGGGGCGTGGCGCTGGGTAACTTAGGGCAATTTGAAGAAGAAATTGCATCCTACGACAAAGCTCTAGAAATCAAACCCGGCTACCATGAATCTTGGCACAACCGGGGCTTGCCGCTTTCTAAGTTAGGGCGATTTGAAGATGCGATCGCATCCTACGACAAAGCAATTGAATTCAAAGGCGACTTACATCAAGCTTGGAACAACCGGGGCGTGGCGCTGGGTAACTTAGGGCAATTTGAACAAGCAATCGCATCCTTCGACAAAGCAATTGAATTCAAAGGCGACGACCATCAAGCTTGGTACAGCCGGGGGGTGGCGCTGGGTAACTTAGGGCAATTTGAACAAGCGATGGCATCCTACGACAAAGCAATTGAATTCAAAGGTGACTTCCATCAAGCTTGGTACAACCGGGGAGTGGCGCTGGGTAACTTAGGGCAATTTGAACAAGCAATCGCATCCTTCGACAAAGCAATTGAATTCAAAGGCGACGACCATCAAGCTTGGTACAGCCGGGGGGTGACGCTGGGTAACTTAGGGCAATTTGAACAAGCGATCGCATCCTTCGACAAAGCAATTGAAATCAAAGGCGACGACCATCAAGCTTGGTACAGCCGGGGCAATGCGCTGGGTAACTTAGGGCAATTTGAACAAGCTGTTGCATCCTACGACAAAGCAATTGAAATCAAAGGCGACAAACATGAAGCTTGGAACAACCGGGGCGTGGCGCTGGGTAACTTAGGGCAATTTGAACAAGCTGTTGCATCCTACGACAAAGCAATTGAATTCAAAGGCGACTTGCATGATGCTTGGTACAACCGGGGCATTGCAGCAGGAAGTTCTGTTAGTTATAATCCCCTGCTAGCTTTCATGAGTACAATTGCCAGACAAAATCCCCATCTCAACCAACGCGGCTATGAGGGAAAATTGGCAAGCTATGAGGAAGGATTGAAGTATTGTCACCAACACACCCACCCAGAAGGTTGGGGGAAATTGCATCAAGCGATAGGCAATGCTCACTACTTCTGGGGACAAATAGATTCCCGTCCCCATGCTTATTGGCACAAAGCCGTCAACAGTTATAACGAAGCGCTGAAAACTCTTACAGAAGCAGATTTCCCAGAGTTGCATTTGGCGGTTGTGCAAAACTTGATTCGCGTCCTTTTGGGTTTGGAGGAAACAGCAGCAGCGAAGGAATGGCGGCGACATGGGTTGGAAGTCTTTACGAAACTGTTCAACAGCAAAAAAACTTCTTTCCAGAAACGACAATTGGCAGTTAAGTTTGTCAGCTTCTCGCAAATGCGGGTTGATGTTTTAGTAGAGGACGGTGAATTAGTTTTGGGATTAGAAGCTGCTGAGAGAAATAAAAATCTCTACCTCACCTGGATTCTCGATGCCCAGAAGCAAGATATCCTCAGTCCCAGCTATGCTGATATGCAACAGCTAACGAATCCCACAACTGCTGTTGTCTATTGGCATCTCAGCCCTTTTGCCCTCAGCACTTTCATTATCAAACACAACGCCCCTCAACCCAGCGTCATTTCTACTCCCTCGTTTTTGCGGGAGTTTGAAAGCTGGGTGAAACAATGGAATCAACAATATGAGGATTACCACAAAAGCAAAAATCAGCAACTTGAACAACAAAACAACTGGCGTGACAACTTGCCTCAAATGCTCAAGCAGCTTGGTGATATCCTCAATATCTCAGCTATACTCAGCGAAATTAACCACGAATCCATCCAAAATCTCATCTTGCTTCCCCACCGCGACTTGCACCGCTTCCCCCTTCATGCGCTGTTTCCCGAACATTTCACCACTACCTATCTACCTAGCGCCCAAGTCGGCATATATTTACAGCAGATTTCGTCAACAAGCAACGGAGAATCACACCCA
Organism: Scytonema sp. HK-05; assembly: GCF_963872035.1. Lineage (NCBI taxonomy): Bacteria > Bacillati > Cyanobacteriota > Cyanophyceae > Nostocales > Scytonemataceae > Scytonema > Scytonema sp. HK-05. The sequence continues at coordinate 4,093 of NZ_CAWMYC010000003.1, read as the reverse complement.
TTGCTGAGTGTGGAACATCCCGACAGCGCAGGCTTTCATATCCTACCTCATGCCGAAATCGAATCTGCTGCTATTAACCAGCTTTTCAACCATCCCAACAACAAGCGGATTTCTGACGAACGGGCTACTAACACCGCTGTCAAAGAAGCCCTTGCTGCTCAATACAATATCTTTCACTTTACCGGACATGGCAGTTATGATTTCGAGCATCCCAAACAATCTGCCCTTGCCCTTAGCGGTGAAGATAAACTCACGGTGGAAGAAATTTGCAAGATAGATTTTAGAGGTTATCAACTTGTCACCCTTGCCGCCTGCGAAACTGCCTTAACTGGCAACCAAACGATAGAAAATGAATATGTTGGTTTAGTCAGTGCCTTTGTTTACAAAGGTGTCACCAACGTTCTCAGCACTTTATGGACTGTCAATGACGATGCGAGTAGTTTGCTCATCATGTACTTTTACTGGCAACTCAAGAAAGGCAAATCACCAGCCATTGCCTTAGCAAAAGCCAAAAAATGGCTTCGCAATCTCACAGATTCTAAACTGGAGAGATTATATCAAGTCATATTTAAGAAACTACCGCGAGATGAAAAACCCCTCCGCCCTCACGTCAGAAATAAGTTATCGGAATTCCGTGACATGGAACTTGCTGATAAGAAACAGAAGCATTTTGACGATCCCTATTATTGGGCAGCTTTTACAATCACTGGTTGCTTTCCTCGTCCCTCGTTCCCAGCCTCAGGCTCCCTCGTTCCCAGCCTCAGGCTGGGAATGCATTTCTAGAGGCTTTGCCTCTGGGAACGAGGAGGCAGAGCCTTTGCAACTGCGTTTCCACGCACAGCGTAGGAACGAGACAATAATTAATAGCTACCCTCGTCCCTCGTTCCCAGCCTCAGGCTGGGAATGCATTTCTAGAGGCTTCGCCTCTGGGAACCAGGAGGCTGAGCCTTCTCAACTGCGTTCCCACGCAGAGCGTAGGAACGAGAGATTTACCAATAACTAATCACTAATTCTTATGCAACCTAACGATATAATTTCTGTTACAGCATTCCAAAATGCCCTAGCCAAGCTGAATCAATCTTTGCCTGCGGATATCCAAAAGCAGCTTCATGCGATCGCCCAAGACTTAAAAGCAGATCCCACCAATATTGGCAACCTGGATATTATTGCTGAAAGTTATCCACCTTTAGATGAAGTATACCAAAAAGAACTGACAACATTGAAAAAAGAAGCTGGTCAGCGCAATAAAGGTTTGCCACCACTCCCTCTGCCAAAAGAATCGAATAAAGAACTCACTAACTCAGCTATTGATACTTTTAGTGCTGATGATTCTGTGACTGCTGCGAAAGCAAAACCAAACCTCTTGAAACGGCTTTGGCAGTCTATTCCTGGGAGGAAATAAAATGTCAGAGGAAATTGTTTATCCCAGTATAAATTTATTCCTTTATGACTTGAAGGATGGCTTAGGACAAGAGCAGTCAAAAATTGACCAAAACTGCCGCCTTTTCTGTCAAAAAATCTACGGTGATTTAGACGAAAAAAGCTTTCAGGAAAAGTATGCACAGTTCCAGAAGTATCAAAATACAGACGTTGATATAATCGAGTTACTCGATACCAGAATTAGGCAATTCCCATCACCGCTTGATGGTTACTACTATCCCCTACAAATAGGCGATAGTTATGCCCTCCAGGTTAATGACTCAGGTAAACGAGATGCTAACGGTCAATATAACGATGAACCACAAAATATCAAAGATGAACCCTTCCTGAAACTCAAAGAAGAAATTACCCAACACATCTCTGGGCAAACAGGCACAATTGGACAAACCTGGTTACTTTGGGGCAAAGTGACGAGTCATAAAACTGATGCAGAAATTGAAGATATTGCCCAAAAGTGCTACACTCAAATTATCAGCAACTATGACTGGAAACGAGATTTTATTGGTAAGGGTAAGTTAGAATCAGGAACAATTTTTGAGTTGTGGTATTGTCCCCAAAATTTAGGTGTCAATGGGAAAGAGTTTTGGGAAAAGTTTAGACAAGAAAGTCATCATGTCTTAATCTGGTTATTTCCCGATAATATTTCACCCAATGAAATGAGAAAGCGGGTACAAAGTGCCTATTACGAATTTCTGCGCTTATGGCTATACCGCCATAAAGTCGTTTGGTCGTACTATCAAAGCCGCTATCAAAAAACACTTCTTAAAAAAGAATATGTGGAAATACAACCATCAATAAAGCAAGCTAGTGAGTTACCAAGGCTATTGCAAACTAACAGTCTGAAACTCAGTAAGCTACAGGAAACATTGTCGGCTAACTTAATTAACTTGTCGGATTATACAATTGCCTTAAACTATCTAGAAAATCAAAGCCGCACCATTCAATTAAACTTAGATAATTATAAATCTCGTTTAGATGAGATGGAGAAAAAATATGCAGGTAGCAACTTAGAATTTCTGAAAACCTTCAGCAATAGCGAAATTTACGCCAAAAAATACCAGCGACAAGTAGAAGCAGATTATGCAAATCTTAACCCTGGATTAACCTTACTGCAAAATCTCAACAGCACTATCCAAGGTATCATTGACCTAGAGCAAACGAAAAGCGATCGCGCCCTCAACAACACCATCGCCATCGCAGGTGTCGGACTAGCAACCAGTCAAATAGCCTCAGCTGTCATCCTTGCCGAAATTCCTCAAGAAACAAAAAACCCTCTTGCTTACCAAACTCAAGCTTTCTTTTGGAGTTTGGGCATAGGTGTAATCGCAATTATGCTAACCTTAATTGTCCTTCGCATTTTTCGCCGCTAAATGCCTTTCTTGGCGTCCTTAGCTCAGGAGCGGTTTAAAGTTCTTACTATGTCTTCAATTCCTACAATCAAAAGTATATACACAGATGGCGCTTGCACTGGTAACCCCGGTCCAGGCGGTTGGGGCGTAGTCGTCTACTTCGATGATGGTTCCATCCACGAAATGGGCGGTGCATCCACCCGAACCACCAACAATAAGATGGAGATGCAAGCTGCGATCGCCGCCCTCCAATTTTTAAAAGACTCCGGACAAACTGAACCCATCCCTCTCTACACTGACAGCGAATACCTGATCAACTGCGTTACCAAATGGGTTAAAGGCTGGAAAAAGAAAGGCTGGAAAAAGGCAGATGGAAATCCCGTTCTTAACCAAGATTTGTTGGAAACCTTGGATGAACTTAATCACCCACGGGTAAAGTGGGAGTATGTCCGTGGTCATGCAGGTAATGTTGGTAACGAACGCTGTGATGCGATCGCCCGCGCCTTCGCCAATGGCAAAACCTTATCCCTGCAACAACAAGACTTCTCTAATTTTCACCAAGTCTTTGAGCAAAAAAGCGAGGTAAATGTATCAAGAGGATCTGATTTTGATACAAACTCTACAATAATTAACAAAAAGACACAAGAAATCAGTACTCTGGCAACAGATATAACCAACATGGAACCACATACCCACCCTACTGCCTCACTCAGCGAGGAATTACCTCGAGAAATCAGGGTAACGCAACTCCGTAACTTAGTTGAAACCTTACGTATTGCTGACGAAATTGCTGAAAAAGGCTACCTTATCACCAGTTCCGAACTCGCAGACTTGATGGATGTCCACGCCAGCGCTGTTACGAGTCGTGGAGACGAATGGCGCTGGCGGAACTGGATCGTATCACGAGTGCGACGCGAAGGCAACCAAATTCTTTGGGAACTGGAACGCGGCGACCAAGTTGAAAATGAAGAGTGAAGAAGAACGCAGAACACAGAATATTGACAATGTAAAATTCGGGAGTTTCCTAGTTTCACTCATGGTTAGGTAAGATTTTACACCTTTTTTTACCCATCTTCTAAGTTCTGATAACTGAGTTCTAAGTCAATACGGTTCAGTTAAGGTTGATGTGTAAAAAATCACGTGTGTAGAGACGCGCCATGGCGCGTCTCTACATTGTGTTCCTGATAAGGGTTCTGGTCTTATCTGAACCGTATTGAGTTCTGAGTTCTTTCTTGATGAAGAATGAAGAGTGACATCCTCCCACACTAACCGTAAGCGGTATAGTGTGGGCTTCCTCAAATCAC
>NZ_CAWMYC010000002.1:0-177673 GCF_963872035.1 Scytonema sp. HK-05 | reverse complement strand
CTACAACCAAGCATTTCCGTTGTTTCGTGCAGTCGGCGACAGGCGTGGAGAAGCTGTAACACTCAATAATATTGGGGTAGTTTACGACGCTTTAGGAGAAAAACAAAAAGCACTGCAATACTACAACCAAGCACTTCTACTGGTTCGTGCGGTGGGCTACAGAAGTGGAGAAGCTGTAACACTCAATAATATTGGGCATATTTACGACGCTTTAGGAGAAAAGCAAAAAGGACTTGAATACCTAAACCAAGCACTACCTTTGTATCGTGCAGTCGGCGACAGGGGTGGAGAAGCTACAACTCTCAATAATATCGGGACAGTTTACGACGCTTTAGGAGAAAAACAAAAAGCACTGCAATACTACAACCAAGCACTTCTACTGGTTCGTGCGGTGGGCTACAGAAGTGGAGAAGCTGTAACACTCAATAATATTGGGCATATTTACGACGCTTTAGGAGAAAAACAAAAAGCACTGCAATACCTAAACCAAGCACTTCCACTGCGTCGTGCGGTGGGCGACAGGGGTGGAGAAGCTACAACTGTCAATAATATCGGGACAGTTTACGACGCTTTAGGAGAAAAACAAAAAGCACTGCAATACCTAAACCAAGCACTTCTACTGGTTCGTGCGGTGGGCTACAGAAGTGGAGAAGCTGTAACACTCAATAATATTGGGCATATTTACGACGCTTTAGGAGAAAAACAAAAAGCACTGCAATACCTAAACCAAGCACTTCCACTGCGTCGTGCGGTGGGCGACAGGGGTGGAGAAGCTACAACTCTCAATAATATCGGGGCAGTTTACGACGCTTTAGGAGAAAAACAAAAAGCACTGCAATACCTAAACCAAGCACTTCCACTGCTTCGCGCGGTGGGCTACAGAAGTGGAGAAGCTCTTATACTCAGTAACATAGCTTACCTAGAACGCAACCGAGGCAACTTAGAACAATCCCTCAAACAAATCGAAGCTGCTATCAAAATCATCGAAGATTTACGCACGAAAGTTGTCAACCAAGACTTAAGAACTTCCTATTTTGCCTCAGTGCAAGGTTATTACAAATTCTACATCGACCTGCTGATGCAGTTACACAAAAAGAATCCATCAAAAGGCTATGATGCTCTTGCACTGCACATCAGCGAACGCTCCCGCGCCCGTGGTTTGATTGAACTGTTAACCGAAGCTCGTGCTGATATTCGTAAAGGCGTTGATCCCAAACTTTTGGCAGAGGAACAGCGCTTGCAAGTGCTTATTAATGTCAAAGCCAAAAATCTGCAAGAACTACCTAGTAATAAAGAAGAACAAGCAGCAGCCCTGAGAAAAGAAATTGATAACCTCCTGACTCAACAAAAAGAACTACAAACTCAAATCCGCACCAGTAGCCCAAAATATGCAGCGCTACAGTATCCCCAACCTTTGAAGTTACCCCAAATTCAGCAACAACTTGATAAAGATACCCTCTTGTTGGAATATTCCTTGGGTGAACAACGCAGTTATCTTTGGGTTGTCACTCCCAATTCTCTCACTAGCTATGAACTCCCTGCACGCAAACAGATAGAGAAAGCAGCCAGGAATTTCAGAAACGACTTGCAACAATCAACAGCAGGGGACTTAACAACCAAAACTGCAACTGAACTGAGTCAACTCATCCTCACACCTATAGCTGACAAGTTAGGACAAAAGCGCTTAGTCATTGTCGCTGATGGTGCTTTGCAATCGATTCCTTTTGCAGCATTAACTGAACCAGGAAAATCAGCCGCTTCTTCCAATTATCAGCCCTTAATCGTCAACCATGAAATAGTCAATCTACCTTCAGCATCAACTATTGCCTTTCAAAGACAAGAACTCAAAGGACGCAAAACCGCACCCAAAACCCTCGCCATCTTAGCAGATCCCGTATTCGCCGCAGATGACGAACGCCTGAGTGGTAAATCAAAAGCAATTGCTCCTGAACTGGATTTGAGGAGTCAATTACAACAGTCTGCCCTTAAGCAAGCAGCAAGAAATTTCAACCGCGATGGCTGGAACCGACTTCTAGGTACAGGTGAAGAAGCAAAGGCAATATTGAAACTTGTACCATCATCAAATCACCTGCAAGCCTTTGATTTTGATGCTAACTACAACTGGGCAACTCACAAACAACTCTCCCAATATCGGTTCCTACATTTTGCTACCCACGGCTTTGCAGATCCCAACAGCCCAGAATTATCAGGAATTGTTCTCTCCCTTATAGACAAAGCTGGTAAACCGATTCAAGGCTATCTGCGGTTGGGTGACATCTTCAACCTCGATTTTACCGCTGATTTAGTCGTACTGAGTGCTTGCGAAACCGGATTGGGCAAGGACGTGAATGGTGAAGGATTAGTAGGGTTGACAAGAGGGCTGATATATGCTGGTGCTGAAAGGGTGGCTGTGTCTCTGTGGCAAGTTAGTGATGACGGGACATCACAATTGATGCAGGAATTTTATAAACAAATGTTACAGCAAGGAAAATCACCTACTGCTGCTTTACGTGCTGCACAACTGAAACTGTGGCAATCGAACTGGAACAAACCCTCATATTGGGCGGCGTTCACTTTGCAGGGCGAGTGGCGCTAATGTGTATTTTCCCTTCTTTTCTAGTTCAAGTTGAGAAACGAATTCAACAATTTTAAGCGATTAAGGAGTCCTGATCATGGCTACAAAACCTTTCTACAACCAACCTTGTGCGCGTATTTTTGCAGGTCTTCTTGCAGCAGTGACAATGGCTAGTTGGGCATCTGTTAACGCCCAGGTTAACCAAGTTGATACCAAATCACAAACAGCAGCGCCGCCAAAATTCATCAAAGCTCAAGATGCAGGTCAATTCAAAATACAAGGTACTGGTAAGCCATTTCAACCATCAGGACTCGCAAGCTCAGAAAAACCTTATGATAAGACTCGCGCAATAATCCGTTCGGATGATCGCATCCCCATGATCAGCCGTAAATACCCTTGGTCAGCAATAGGTCGCATTGTTGGCGAAAGTACCGATGGTAGTCCTTATACTTGCACAGGTACGCTAATTGCTGAAAATATTGTCCTCACCAATTCTCACTGTGTTATCGATCCACAAACCCATCAATTGAGCAAGAAAGTCACGTTTCTACCCAACGTTATCAACCGCGAACTACAAGATGATAACGATGTTGCCTTAGCAGAAAAAGTTCTCTATGGTACAGACTTCACCAATGATAAAATCACTAACCAGACAAACGACTGGGCATTAATACAACTCAACAAGCCTATCGGTCGAAAATACGGTTACTTGGGTTGGAAATCCCTACCTTCCTCCACTTTAATCAAGAACCAGAAAAAATTTATCTTTGTTGGGTATTCCGGCGACTTTCCTAACCCCAAAAAAAGCGGCTATGATTTCCTTAGCGCAGGTCCTGGTTGGACTGCAAGTTTTCAAGAAGGTTGTAGCATTCTGCGGGATGAACAAAATATATTGCTTCACGATTGCGATACCACTAGTGGTTCTTCGGGTGGACCAATCATTGGTGTGATTAACGGTCAGCCTTACATTGTCGCATTAAATAACGCTGAGTTTAAACGTCGTGATGGCAGCGCAGTGGTGAATCTGGCGGTGAAGATTGATGTTTTGGATCGGCTATCTCGTGAAAACTAGATGAGCAGTATGGGTGTATGAAGCCGAAAAGGAGTGCGATGGTGGGGAGCGATCCATACGTGTCAACTTAAGATTTAAACCCTTGCGATGAGGTCGTTTTTCGTTCTTAGCCAGAGGTAGGGAAAACATAGCGAGGCAGAGCCTCCGATAGTGCATTCCCATGCTCAGCATGGGAACGAGAGAGCCTGAAGGTCAAGTCTCGACTTCAGTTGAGCTTAAGTTGACACCAATGGGAGCGATCGCACTTCTTTTCGCTGTTAATGTAGTGGTGGAATAGCTGTTGGAAAAATATAGCGCTTCTCACTCAGATAATATACATATTTTGTGGGGTGGGCATCCTGCCCGCCCTGAATTTAGGACGGGCTAGAGAGCCACTACCCACAAGAAAAAATTGGATATTTTTTAATTTGGAAGTCCCTAAGTTCAGGACACAGCGATACATAGCCGTCTCCCTCGCGCTCAATAATTGCGGTAAGTTGTTTTGTTTGCTTCATTTTCTGTCTCGTGCTATTCGCAAATATATTCAAGACACGTTAGCGTAAAAGAACGTAAATAAAATTTATAGGGCAAGCGAGTCTTTATAGCTTGACAAAAATTATATATTCTGCATCTATGCTATAAAATCGATAAAAATATGAACCAGGTAGATTATCTCCGTATTAGTTTAATAGACCGCTGCAATTTCCGCTGTCAATACTGTATGCCAGAGGGAGCAGAGCTTGATTATATCCTCAAGCAGCAGTTGTTGACCGATGCGGAACTGCTGACTCTGATTGAAGAAGTGTTTATCCCCGTTGGATTCACCCGGTTTCGTTTGACTGGGGGGGAACCGCTGCTACGTCCCCGTGTAGTGGAGTTGGTGAGAGCGATCGCCTCTCTCCCCCAAACGCAAGACTTGTCAATGACCACAAACGCCTTTTTACTCGCTCCAATCGCTCAAAACCTGTACGATGCTGGTTTGCGACGAATTAATATCAGCTTAGATTCCCTTGATTCCGACACCTTTGACCAAATTATCGGTAATCGCGGGCGATCGCGTTGGCAAAATGTTTGGCAAGGGATTCAAGAAGCATACCGTGTGGGATTTGACCCGTTGAAGCTGAATGTGGTGGTGATCCCCGGCGTTAATGACCATGAAGTTCTGGATCTTGCCGCGCTAACTATTGATAAACAATGGCACGTCAGATTTATTGAGTTTATGCCAATTGGTAATTCGCATTTGTTTGGCGATCGCGGTTGGGTATCTTCCGAAGAGTTACGCCAACGCATCCGCGAGCGTTGGGGATTGACTGAATCACAAATTCGTGGTAATGGTCCCGCTGATGTCTTTCAAATTCCAGGAGCGAAGGGGACACTGGGATTTATCAGTCAGATGTCAGAGTGTTTTTGCGATCGCTGCAACCGGATGCGCCTGAGTGCTGATGGCTGGTTGCGTCCGTGTTTATTAAATGAAACTGGTCAAATTGACTTAAAAACTGCTTTGCGTGCTGGTGTCAGCACTGCCGAACTGCGAGATCACGTGAGACACTTGCTTGCCCTGAAGCCAGAAATTAACTTTAAGCAACGTTATGCGGGTACAACGACTGGTGCCTACACCCGCACTATGTCACAAATTGGTGGATAAATTAATAAACAGTAGAGTGCCATGTGTAGAGACGCGCCATGGCGCGTCTTTACAAACGTCGGCGCGTCTCTACAAACGTCTCTGTTACGCTTGACGTGAGTAGTATTCCACCACAAGCAGTTCGTTAATTTGTAGCGCCACCCATTCGCGCTCAATAACGCCGTTGACTTTACCAACCAACTTATTTTTGTCAAATTCCAGATGGCTGGGTAGGTTTGCCAAGCCAGGATATTGCAAGTTAGCTTCCACCAACTTACGTGATCCTTCCCGGTTTCTGACAGCAATTTCCTCTCCAGGACGGCACTGGTAACTGGCAATATTGACAATGCGACCGTTGACGGTGACATGACCATGATTCACCAGCTGACGAGCTGCGGGAATAGTGGGAGCCATACCCATGCGGAAAATGGTATTATCCAAGCGCATTTCGAGCAATTGCAGCAGCACTTGTCCGGTAGAACCGGTGACGCGTCTGGCTTTACGCACGTAGCGCAGCAATTGCGTTTCAGTCACCCCGTAGTTAAAGCGGAGTTTTTGCTTTTCCTCCAACCGGATGGCATATTCAGAACGCTTTTTGCGGTTTTGACCGTGCTGACCTGGTGGATAGGCGCGTCTAGCGCTTTTGCGAGTTAATCCTGGTAGGTCGCCTAAGCGACGTACAACTCTAAGGCGTGGTCCTCTGTATCGGGACATGAGTTTCCTAAATGTAATCCTGCTTAACTTTACCCAAATATATAATTATAATTCAAAATTTCAGATGTCAATACACCAATGTTGATCTAAACAGCAGGGCTAATCAATTCAAAATTCGTCTTGAAAAGTTTGCTCTGTCGGGAAACCAACGCCAGTCGCCTGCTGTCGGGAAAGCCGTCATTCGCGCTGGCTCCTCCTGGCAACTTTTCGCAAAATTCAAAATTCGGAGTTCTCCCTCATCCCCCTCATCCCCCTCATCTCCCTCACTCCCTCATCTGGCTTATCTCTGTATTGCACGCATCAAAACGGGCTTCTATCATGAAATAGCATACTCTTGGGTGTTTGGAGAAGGGAAATAATGTTAGGGAATAGAAAAAGCGAAGATACCCATTGGCTTGGGCTAAAAGCTAGGCGCATTACAAAGCGTCTTGAAAGCGCAGACGGCTTAAGAGCAGTTGTTTGCCGAGTCACCGCAATGGCTAGCGTACCAGTCTTTGCTGTGACTGGATGGTTGGCAATGACTTCATCTACTATGGCTGTCACCGCCACATACAGGAATAATTTCCGTGTTTGTGCTGGACGACTTTTGAGGGCGGGGGTAGCAGCGGAAGCAGCATCACAAGCTTGTGCTGCAGCACTACGTCCTGGTGACTTGTCTGCTTGCGTAAGTAGAATTGGGCGGCAAACACAAATTGCAGGACCTGATGCACTGGCAACTTGTACGCAATCACGGCGTCCTGAAGATTTAGCGACTTGTGTTGTTGGGATCAGTCGCTACACTCGGGAGGCTGCTAACCCAGCAGTTTTAAATTATTGCGGTCGTAGCTTGTTACCTGTGCGGTTTGCTGAGTGTGTGGTGGGTTTGCGTGCTGAAATCGATATTGCCCCGCCTCAAGCATTGGAGACTTGTATTGATGCCAGCGACAGGGTTAGCGGCTTTTTGCCTACTTTTATACCGTCAACTGCGCAACCAAGTCAATTGAGACCGACTTACGAGTCTACTCCACTTCCGCCTCAGGCTACCCCAACTCCATCTGCGCCTTCCACAGTTCCACCTGCGACTGATTCAGGTTCATCTGACCCTAATCAAACGCCGACTCAGCCTAGTCAAACTCCAGCAAATCCCAGTACTAGGTAAGTACTATTAACAGTCATCAGTTAACAGTTAGCAGTAAACAGTCGATTGATAACTGATAACTGATAACTGATAACTGATAACTGGTTTTTAGTCTTCTTTTTTCCCAAACACCATTTGTAGAATCATAGGAACTCCTCCGTCTTCGTGATATTTATCTGCCCAAGCGCGGATGACTTCGTCTAATTCTTCCATAGCTTTCTCAAATCGCTCTGGTGGAATATCGAGTTCTTCCAGAACGCGCATTGTGTTTGGTCGCCGTTCTGCCCAATCTTTCATCATCCGGAAATACCGAGCAGTATCTTCCACCATGATGTAAGTACGCTCTTGCTCATCGACAGGAGCGTAAAAAGGACGCGTCAGAGCGTAGAAGGGCATTCCCCAAGGTGAATCGATGCGTGTCACCGTACCAGAGTAGAGCAGACGGCGCTTGATATGCTCCGCCAATGCTTCACTCAATTCCATCCGGTTTTCGGGGGGTAAGTCTTCCTGAGAGCGCTTGTGCAGGAATTCAATTAACTCCAGAAACTCAAAAGAAGTGATTAACTGGGCATCGGGCAGATTAGACGGCAGTTTCTGCTCAATTTGTCTTTTCTCTTCTGATGTGAGACTTGTACCCGGAATGCGCGATCGCCCCGGTCGCCAAGGATATCTTTCCATCCAAACATAAGGCAACTGAATCAGATAGCGCGGTTCCTGAGAACCCAGCATCTTCAGCAATTTACCCTCAGTCAGCGCTTGTCTGACTTCCTCAACTATGATTTTTACCCGCTTCGGCTCAAGGTGGTGTAAATGCCCAGTCATTCGCAGGTTTTGCCCCTGCTCCAGATAGGTCATGTAAATCGCACACTTGGCAGCCGTTGCTGCTGCATCTAAAAACGCCCCATGCCTATGCCCGCTCGTCCGCATAGCACTAAAAGCCAGGTATAGCATGATCTGATCCATTGCACTGGGGCCAAGACGTTTGATCAGATCTACGTCGTTACTCATATTACAGAAACTTGAATAGCACGTTTACACAATTGTCAATCAATGGAAAATAAGTAGTATACACCCACCATTAGGTGATGTCTTTACCTCAGATTATCTATTATGCGTTATGTATGAGTATTCATGGTAGTCATAGTTGGCAATTTATCCGTATTTTCAAGCAGAAATCTAGAGCCAGCACTGTTTGTACAGTTGTCTCTATATAAAAGTTGTACAAGCTATTGTCACCGAATCGCAAGTATCAACACGTACACGCAAAACCAACTAGCAACAATTCCACAAGCGCACCTTTCCGACAAGAGGCAAAGAACCGACACAACGGGAAGTCAAATCCAACGAATAAGGCATGATTTCAAGGAGGATGCCTCGTTTGAAGCGATTGTTTCGGTTCAAAAACTAGCTAGTCCGTACGGTTTATAGATAATACCTCTGTCAAAGAAAGATAATTTTCGTGCCTTTTCTTGCGAATTCAGGTAGTCCTGAGTAGAGCGAGATCATTATGAGCGAGTTACTCCCTTCTCGCATTCAGATAGGATTTTATATCTTGCCTACTTTTTTAGCCTGCCTAGGTAAAGACTCTCAGGATAGAATGCAGGTTTGGGTGTTTTACCTGCCCTGGTAACAACATTAACAGAAAAAGAGGTGGCGCGGCTCTTTCCATTTTGTACTGCTCAAAACTTGCGGTTATGTTTTGGCGGTACAACCAATCTTTTTTCCGGAAAATCGCTGACCTTACGTTCAAAAGATAATCCAAGGTTCAAACTACCTTTTATTTCGACAATTTTTGCTAATTCTATCAACCTCTTTTAGACCGTAATGTTAGAGAAGATACAGAATACAAAACTAGGATTTTTAAAGTCATTTATCTTAAAAAAATAATTTATACTATTAATTGAAATATATATATTTGTATAAATAAATTTCAGTTATTTTTACACAAATGTTACCAAAGAGAGTTAAGTAAACTCAATTTTTACAACTAGCTAACAATTACTTTTTATGGTGAAAAGCCTGATAAAATAAGGCTTTAAGAGATTATGATTGTTGACCAATCTAAAGAAATGCAAAAGAGGGTGTAGGGTTTCACCCCTCAATTTGAGCCACACAAAATTTACAATTAAATAACTCTATACTGACAAGGGTTTCCCCTAACAGTTGGCAAATTATAGCGCAATACGGCTCAGTTAGAATGAAAAACACAAAAGGGCTTTTGTTGGGGAGGACACTTCTGTGCAGGGGTTTCCCACGCCCTTGGAAAGTGCTTGTTTGACAAACGAAACCCAACTGTACAAGCCATAAGTTGCGTAGAGCCGCCTTACCTAACAAAAAACATTCTTCTTAAGTCAACGGTATTGAATTCTAGCGATTTTCGATTTAATCTGATAAATAGAGCACATTGCTCGTGCATCAAGTACAACGCTGTTGTCTAAAAGCAAGACTTAGAGGAAATTTTACTTCTGAGTTCTGAGTTCTGACGACTGAACTGCTGCTGCATGTGAAGTTAAGGCGTTCCCAAAGAATAGAGTACAACCTTACTCTTATTTGAAGCGCTACGCTCTACACGCCTACAATTTGGTGTACTCCACATACATGAAAAGCCCTATAAATATGTAACCAAAAACTTTTTTGTCAATCTTCCGGATTCATTGGTAAAGTCATCGTATATTCTGAATAGTTTGGAAATTTCTTGCTATTAATTGGAAGACTTATTATGGCGTTTAGGAGAATTGCGGATTTTTTCAAAACAGAAAGTCACGGCTCCGAAAGTCACTAGCAAAACTCCCAAAGCTTGCTCAAGCGGCAAGGTTTCCTGAATAATAAACCCAGCAAAAATGACCGTGAGGGCGGGAATCGTTGCACCGATAATTCCTGCTCGCGAACCACCAATTTTACGAATCCCAAAATTATTTAACAAATAGCCCAAGAGCGTCAGGACACCCAGTAGGAAAGCACATAAAACAAGTTCGAGCAAGTCAGCAGGATTGAGTTGCACCTTCCAGTTTGTGGGTAAAAGCAGTATTAAACCGAAGATAGACAACAGCAACATCGTAGCGAAGTTAATCAAGGTAAAAGAAACTGGATGCAGTTTCGCAGCACATTTGCGTGAGAAAATTAGGTAGAAGGCAAAAGCTGTTCCAGAAGCAAGTGCTGCAATGCTCCCCACAGGAATATTGCCCATGACAGTTCTGGTGGAACCTCCTAAAACGAGCAACTCACCTAAGCCAATGACAGCGATCGCGCCAGTACTGAACAAAGTCAGGCGTTCGCGGAATAAAAACCACGACAGGAGTGCGGTGATCACCGGATAGACAAAGAAAAGTGCGATCGCCATTCCAGTAGCGACTTGACCGATGGCAAGGTACATGAGAACCTGAGATAGAAATAAAAAGCATCCACTGACAATCGACAGCACCAACACCGGCTTTGCGGTTGGATGAGTGGCATTTCCTCGGACTGAGTCACTCAGGTATTGCAAATCTTGCCACACTCGTGAATGCAACATCGGAGCCAAAAGCAACATCAGCGGTACAACCACCAGCATCCTAAGCATCAAAATTAACAGACAATTCCCCAAAGTCGGCGATATCAGGCGCTGGACGTCAAACACACCGAAAATTTGGGAACCTGGGAGGAAAATCACCTTAATGGCTACGTTGTACAGCGCTGACGCCACTGTTGACAAGACAAGCAGGATGATTCCCGTCAGTTGCACCGAAGACATTCTCGTCTGCGGTAGAGGTTGACTTGGTGTTAATTGTGGCTCTGGTTTTGAGGCGGTGGACTCAGATGGTACGGGAGTTGGTTCTGGAATTGCACCAGGAGGCTGAGTTGTTTCCCATGGCGAGGCTATGTTTTGGAAAACAGAACCCCGAGTAGGCGTTTCTTCCTGTGGCGCACTACTGGGTAGAACCGTAATTTCTAGCGGAACATCCGTTTGCAACTTTGTTGGAGTTTCCGAGGAAGTTGGCTGTGGCTGTTGAGTTTGTTCAATCTCAGGAGGGGGAACTTGTGCGATCGCCCAAGGGGCAGTGGTGGAGCCAATCGCACAAGTTTCATCTGTTCTTGTTCCTTCCAATTCACACCGGAGGCGATTCACTAACTCTATTAAAATTGCTTCGCCTTCCCTTTGTTGGATACTCATCCGGGATAACTGTTGAGAAACACTGCTTTGATAGTTTTTTAGCTCCTGTTGCAGTGAGTTAAAGGTGATAGTGAGGGTGTCATCCAAAGAGCCAAGGAGTTTTTCTGCATATTCATTTTCACTCTCTGAGGTTGTGGGTGTTTGAGAAACACGCCCCATAGCTTGAGTCGCTAAAGTTTCCAGAGAAGATTGCAGCTGCGTTGATATGTGATTAGCTAGGACTTGTGACAACTGACGAATCAACGCTTGCTGTTCGTTGATTTGGTGTCCCTGTTGTAGATATTCTTTTTCCTCTTGCAGCCGTGTAATATCTTTAGTTAAGCGGTCTTTTTCTGCCTGTAGCCTGTGGACATCTTCCTGTAAGGACTTCAGCAAATTCCGTTGGAGAATCTGCAATTCCTCAGTAACAGCCCGTAAGGCAGTTTCTGCTGCCCCGTATGGATCGCCTTTTCCTCCCAGGTTATCTGGTCGCCTCTCGAATCGCCCCATTAGTCTTTAACCTCTCACCGTTTCAGCATCAAGTAGCAAGCGTGTTTACTTGATCGGCGCTTATATTCCTACTATTTGTGTTTCGTGTCAATGGACATATACTTACTTTCAGATAGAAAATGGCGGCAAGGCTGAAAAATCGGTATCTTTTAATCTGAGATGAAAGCTGATACGCCAACGACACTGACTGTTCAGATATCTTGACAAATATAATTTTGTACTGTAATAAGTAGTATCAATAGTATCAGTAACAGAAAGCGCTACACAATAAAACCAGGCTTAAAATAATTGCACAAAAGTTCTTATAGTGTCAATGACACCTTGGATATTGTCTGAAATCAAGGTGCATTCTTCCACTCAAGAAATGTTAAGTGGCATCCACTGCACCAACAGCAAACAAGGTGGCTTTCTGCGCTTCTGTCAAACCTGTAACTCAGTAGATATTCATTTGTAAGTGTAAGCGATCGCCGTAATTCCTAAAGGAGGCTTGTGCCAACGCGCGTAGCGTTCCGCAGGAAAGGCGGGGCTTTGCCCAATGCCCTTTGGGCACGCAAAGAACGTTCGCCCCTTGCAAAAAAGCCTCCCTTTGGAAGCATCGCCGCTAGTGGGGGCTTTTTAACAGTGAACAGCTACCTACGCAGTTATCAGTTAAATCCTTGGGGGAAACACCACACCAAGAGCACCTTTATGCGTTGGTGGTGAGCCACTGCGGTCTTGGGGTTTCCCCAAGTAGAGCAAGTGGCGTTCGTCGAAGACGTGCCGAAGGCATACCCGGAGGGCGGTGAGCGCATCCCCCAAAGCGCCCGCCTGACTGACGACTGACGACTGACTCAGGACTGATTTAAAACGTTCATAGGCTTAGGGGTACTGGGAAGCACGAGGGCAATTGCTATTTGGTGTTGCGGACAAGTCACTCTCTTTCCTGTCCAAAAGTACTCTATTTGTAGATTGGGTTGAACAGTAGCGAAATCCAATTACTTGCGTAAGGCGTCAAAATTGCTACAATATCTGCTATAAATTTTCTGATGAAAGCAGATATCAATTCTGCTGCAATAGTTGTCTAGTGGAGAATCTAGTTATGACTCAAAATGAGAATGGTACTTTATCAAATGTAAATCAATCTTCTTCACATTCAGGTATTCGATACTGGGGTAAAGTTGAGCTTATAGAGGAAGGAGAAACTTATAAAATTAATCGTCTTGAAATCAAGCCTAAGCACAGCATGAAAGCACAAATTCATTACCATCGTAGTGAACATTGGGTCGTAGTTTCTGGTGTTGCAAAGGTGACTTGTGGTAACGAGGAAATATTACTAAATCGAAATGAATCAACTTATGTTCCTCCCGCCACGCTTCATAAAGTAGAAAATCCAGGATTTATTGAGCTAGTTATTCTGGAAGTTCAAAATGGTGAGTACTTGGGAGAGGATGATATAGAGCGCCCATTAGACTTGACGTTGGTCTAACCCAAAAAGGTGGGCAGTGCCCACCCTACAAGCTGCTAACCTAGGCTGTAGAGAAAAGAATGAATACGAACAAAAGTTTTCAAGTTAGAAAGGCAGCACAATCAGAGAAACACTTCGTATATCAATTGGAGCAGACATATTGGAGTGAATATGGCTCCAAGATATGGGGAGAATGGCAAGATGAACAATTTGAAAAAGTATGGGCAAAAAGTGGTTACGAAATTGTTTTATTAGACGGTGTACCCGTTGGTTTATTCCGGGTTACTAGGCAAGATTCTTCACTATATATAAACGCCATACACGTAATTGCAGCACACCGAAATGTTGGTATCGGTACCTGGATTTTTGGTAATATAGAAGCGCGTGCAAAGCTTTTGCAGTTATCTGTTGTCAAACTAAGAGTGTTCCACACAAACCCTGCTAAGCGATTATATTTACCCCACGGTTTTCAAAATGTGCTTGTGGAAAAGCACTGGGCTTTTATGGAAAAAACTTTTTTTGGGGAAACGATCAGAAACTTTTCTCAACCAACGTTTTCTTAGCTCTGTAACCGTTCCCCGCCTATTTCCGCGCATTGTAGTAGCTAATATTATAAGGTTTTTTCTTAACATTAATACATCTTCTTCGAGTCAAATTAATAAACTTTGGTTCACTAGTACCCTTGACAAATTACTCGCCAAGGAAACAAATTCTTAATTTTTAGCTGCTCTTCTAAGATTACAAAATTTATTATAAATTAATACTCTTTGAGCAGCATCAGAATCTTGTCTTTTTATTTAATGAGAGTTAAAATTCTCTATGAAACTGTGTATACAATCTATGAAGTATCGAGTTTCTAATTTGATTCGGAACTTTCCATGCGGAGGTTTGTACTTGGTTACAAATTATCACAATCCCCGCCCCTTTAACCGACATATTGGTGAACAGTAGTGATGGTTGTCTAGTTGAGAATCTAGTTATGACTCACAATGAAAATAATGTTTTGTCAAATGTCAATCAATCTTCTTCTTTACATTCAGATATCCGATATTGGGGTAAAGTCGAACTCATAGAGGAAGGAGAGACTTATAGAATTAATCGTCTTGAAATCAAGCCCAAGCACAGCATTAAACCACAAATCCATTATCACCGTAGTGAACATTGGATCATAGTTTCTGGTATTGCAAAGGTGAGTTGTGGTAACGAAGAAAGAGTACTGAATCGAAACGAGTCAACGTTTGTTCCTCCCGCAGCGCTGCATAAAGTAGAAAATCCAGGATTTATTCCGCTGATTATCCTGGAAATTCAGAATGGTGAGTACCTCGGTGAAAACGATACAGAGCGCCCATCAGATTTGGCTTTGGTCAGGTCTGTAGCTGAGAGTGAGTAAGCGTCAAAAAACCGCTTGACGCAACTGTGGGAAAACTTTAGATACCTTGCTCAATACGTAATCACCATACGTTCCACGAAATTCGTGAACACTAGCCCGATCCCAGCGTTCGTCTTTGTTATCAGGCACTACCCCCACGCCGTCTAGTTCAATTGGCTTCACTTCGACGTTGAAGTTGGGATCGAAGAAGAATGGGAAAGAAAGGCGGTTTCTTCCCGACTTATTTTGAACGCGATGAGGTGTAGAGCGATATAGTCCTTGCGTCATGCGGTCTAGCATATCGCCGATATTGCATACAAAAGAATCTGGAACAGGGGGCGCATCTATCCAGCCCGATTTCGACTTTATCTGCAATCCGCCTAAGTCGTCCTGCTTTAAAATCGTCAGAACGCCGTAATCTGTATGTTCGCCTACACCCCACCTCTTTTCACCCTCAGAGGGTGATGGATGAGGGGGGTAATTGAAGATGCGGAATAATATAAGCGGATCTGATGTGTAACGCTCAGCAAAGTAGGACTCCTCTAGTCCGAGGCTCAAGGCAATGCCACCCATTAGCGTATGTCCAAGCTGGGTCATTGCTGCCATGTAGTCAAGTACTGTCTCGCGAAATAGCCCAATGTTTGATGGAAAGAGGTTAGAACCGTGCATGGGGGTATCTGCTTTTACAAGCGGGTGGTCGTCTCCTAACTCAGCGCCAAAGTAAATACCTTCTTTCAAGTCAGGTTTTCCTGAGGTGAGTTCACCCCCAACTGGGAAGTATCCCCGCCATGCTCTACCTCCCAAAGCCATGCGGATTTGAAGCTTGGTTTGCAAATCTTGGGCAAAGAACTGCCGACTAAGCTTTTCCAACCTCTGCTGCAATGCTTCGTCCACCCCGTGTCCGACAATGTAGAAGAATCCATACTCGCGACACGCTTGTCCAATTTCAGTGGCTACCTGGTGGCGATTGCCAATTCCAGACACCAGCGCACTGATGTCAATGATTGGAACCACCTGTGAAAACCCATCATTTCTAACTTGCAAGATTTCCATCCTAGGATTGTGCTGAGGATTGTCCTGGAAACAGTTAAGGATAACCTTAACCTAAACTTGTACAACTTTTAACTCAACTTTTGCTGTTTCTATCTTACGTTATCTAAGGTATCTAGAGAGAATTGTGTTAAACTACGGTAAATACATCGTATTTTAGATATATGCAATTGTATCAATAGCTGAAAACAGTCAAAACTCTCTAAAATTGCTAGTCAAATGCTACTTTGCTTTGCCTAACAACTGGTAATGCCGTTGGTTGTAGAAAATAAATCATTCTAAAACTGTCATTCAAAGCAAAACCAACAGGATCTAAAAATCTCAGTCGAAAGCGAGAATCCTTGCAAAATGCTTGACAGCGCTATGGTTTTGTATGCTTTGTACCCAGTGCCAAGCCTTGCAAACCACGTATATGGAAACGCCTACAGCATACGGATTTGGATTCTTTTTTGTGTGGTGGTTTTTACTGAACTTGAGGAGTAAAAATGTTTAAGGCGATCGCGTGTGCTTGGATACTACTTGTTGTTGGCGACTTCCTTTCTACTTTTTGCTATCACGTACCTGAGCATGTTTTTGGTCATCTCCACCTACAAACTCACCACTCCTACAAGAAGAACTTTCGCCATTACGCTATTCTGACGCTGAATCTCCAGGTTCTTCTAGATGGTATTTTGGGTGCTTTACCTTATTTACTCGTAGCAGCAGTGCTATGGTACTCTTCCCCCATAGGCGTTTTGTGCGGGCTACTGTTTGGTCAGTTTCATGTATGGTGGAGACATACGAGCATCTTGGATTGGCAAACTCCAAAGTCAGTGGATCTTTTGTGCCGGATTCTATTTATCACAACTCCAGAAAGACATTGGCAGCACCATCAAAAAACCAACCAGGGTTACGGGGATATTTTCACATTCTTTGAACAGCCAGCTCAAGGCTGGTTGCGTTTGCTACGCCTGTTGAGGTTGCGTTTTTCGCACCGGATTGTGTCCCAATAATATTATTTAGGTTTTGCTAGAGAATCTGAGATAAGAACTTGCGAGTGCGATCGTGCTGGGGGTTTTGAAAAAAGGCACTTGGCGTAGCTTCCTCTACAATCGTACCGCTATCCATCAAAATCACGCGGTCAGCGACTTCGCGAGCAAATCCGACTTCATGGGTGACGACTACCATTGTCATACCATCAGCGGCGAGGGTTTTGATCACCTCCAAAACCTCTCGCACCATCTCTGGATCTAAAGCGGAAGTGGGTTCATCAAAAAGCATAATTTTGGGCTGCATAGCTAATGCTCTGGCGATCGCCACCCGTTGCTGCTGTCCACCCGACAATTGTCCTGGATATTTGTGTGCTTGTTCCAAAATACCCACTCGTTCCAGCAACTGCATCGCGACTTCTTCTGCTTTGACTTTCGTCCACTTCCGCACCCAGGTTGGTGCTAGAGAGATATTTTGCACCACACTTAAGTGAGGAAACAAATTGAACTGCTGAAACACCATCCCTACTTCTCGCCGAATTGCCTCAATATTTCGCATATCATCGGTAAGAGCGATACCGTCAATTTCAATTCGTCCTTGTTGATATTCTTCTAAAGCATTAAAGGTACGAATAAAAGTTGATTTTCCTGAACCCGAAGATCCCATCAACACCACCACTTCTCCCCGATTTACTGTCAGGCTAACACCTTGCAAAACGTAGAATTTTCCATACCACTTGTGAACATCTTGAGCAACAATAATAGGCTGTTGAGTCATGATTTAATAGTTATTTTACAAAAGTATGATTTAAGGATATTTAGAACCACAGATGGACACAGATTAACACTAGTTAATTATCTGTGTCCATCTGTGTCCATCTGTGGTTTTATTTTCATTACTCTTGACTTTTCTCAGAGGTTAAATAAAATTTTTCTAGCGCTACGTTGAAATTCCGATTCTCTGAATTGCTGATGACCAGTTGCCGTCGTGATTGCAAGTAGTTTCCCCTCATCTTCCATCACCGTTGACCGACACCCAACTGCTTTTCTAAACGTCGAGAAGCTAGGGACATAGAATAACAAAACACCCAATAAATCAGTCCAATAAATAAATAGACTTCTGCATAGCGATCAAGAAATTGAGGTTGAGCCAAGATAGACCGAGAAATTCCTGTTAATTCCAATAATCCAACAATTGCTAACAGGGAAGTGTCTTTAAATAGACCGATAAATTGACCGACGAGGGGTGGGATAACAGCACGTAGCGCCTGCGGAAGAACAATCAGTAGCATTGTTAGGGGAGTATTAAATCCCAATGCTTTAGCGGCTTCGAGTTGTCCGCGTGGAACTGATTGAAGACCACCACGTACATTTTCTGCTAAATAAGCGGCACTAAATAGAATTAAACCAGCAATTCCCCGTAGGACTCTGTCTAAGCGGTATTCTACTGGCAGGAACAAGGGTATCATCACTTGAGCAAAGAACAAAATCCCAATCAGTGGTAGTCCCCGAATAATTTCAATATAAAGGATACTAAACCAACGCACAAAAGGCAGCTGACTCTGACGCCCCAACGCTAGTAAAACACCCAAAGGAAAAGAGAGAACAATACTAACCAGCGCCGTCACCAAAGTGAGCAGCAAACCATTCCACAAACCGCTTTCTACGGGTTGCAGTCCAAAGCCACCGCCAATAAGCCACAGGATGATTGGGAAGGAAAGCGCCCACCCAAGGGGTAGCCAACTGTTCAACCTACGGGGTAAGCGTTTCGTGAGAGTTCCCCAGGACAAGCCAGCGAGACCGAGGATAATCAAGAGTGCAAGCCACAGTCGCCAATAAAGTTCCTGCGGGAAACGACCAACAAAAAATAAAGAGAAGTTAGCTTTGATGACTTGCCATTTTGCTTGAGTCAAGACCCAAGTCAAGATACCTTTGATACCAAAAAACAGCAAACAGAGGCAAACAACTGTGAGAATGCTGTTGTACCAGTTGTTAAACAGATTTTTGTGTAGCCATTGTAAAATAGTTGGTTTTTGACTTTTAAGAAAACTCATCTACTACCTCCAGGAGACTCCCGCTATAACGGTACTCCGTTCAGCGGTGAGAGGAATGGAGGGGAAATTGTGAGACGTTCCCCGACTAATTCTTGAGAGTGCAAACAAAGCGAGTGGGGACAGCCCTTGCATTTCTAATCTCTTAGAATGCATACGAGTAACCGTCCTTTTTGTGAATATGTTTGCAATGCTTGTACGAAATTCCTTGAACCAGTCCATTTTTAGTCGAGATATTGAAACTTCCTGTTGCACGAGTCGCGATTCTTCCAACGTATTCGCCGACTTTCTTACCACTCGTGACAACAGCTTTGACAATATCGCCAGTTTGAAAACCAAAGTGAAACTTAGTTCTTGAACAATGGCGATTTGGAAAGCCAAATTTGTCTGTACGACATGATTGACGTGTACCGTGACCATTAGCTGTAATTAGCAAAGGTTTAACACCTTTGATATTTAAAAGTGGTGTTGACTTACCAACACAAGCAGCGTCAAGCCAATGAGATTTTTTTAAGTTTTGCTGGTTACGATTAAACTTTGTTAGCCCACCAGAATCCGTTTCTACTGGTAAACCAGTTGCTTTTAAAACGGATAGTAACGCAAATCTAGTTGTGTTGACTGCTGCTGCATCTGCCAAGGGTCTTTTTGCAAGGCTTTGGATTTTCTCTAATCTAGACGGGTCTTTTTTGAGAAACTCTTTAATATCTTTAGTACCTTTCTTTGTATTACATTTCTCGCAACTCAAGGTCAGGTTTGTGATTGAATTAGAACCTCCTTTAGCTCTTGGGTGAATATGCTCTATTTGAAGTGGAACATCTTTAACTCCGCAATAAGCACACTGTCTGTCCCACTTTTCTAACAGGTACTCTCTTGTCTCGTAACCTGCAAGAGTACCTTGTTGATATTCCTTAGCTTGAATATCTGGATTACGCATCAATTGCATATCAAAACGTACTAGTTCTTGACTAATAGCTTCAATGGGTGCAAATTTACGTAACTTCTCAACCCAAATCTTGATATTGTCAACTCGACTTTGCAAACTTGGGGCTAACCAACCTTGAGGACGTGTTCTATTTAAGAAACGTGGCTTGCGATAGCGGGTTTTGCGATTTCTTCTACTGCGTCTTAATTGTCTTCTGGAGGTTAAAGCATCCCTAATTGTAAAACCTCTATGCTTTAACTCAGCAGCAAAAATAACAACGCCTGTGATATCGTTAACTAAAGCTAATCCCGTAGTTTTTGCTCCAGGTTCAATCTTTAATCTAAGTGGTGAGACAGGAGAATCAGAACGTGATTCTTTGAGAATCAAAGTAAAAGGAAATCGCCTATAAACTGCTGCTTTTTTGTTTCGTAATAACTGCCTAGCCTGTGCTGGATGAATTGGGTTTAACTGTCGTTTTTCTGAATCAATTACTAACACTTTGGACAGATGTCCCTCCTTGCGGGTAAAGTTAGCCTGGACAATGATTTAAAGGCTTTTTGCGCCAACGACACTAGCTTCAAACGGCAGGTGCTTTAAGTCGGGAAACCCTTTCGCCAGTCGCCTGCTGTCGGGAAACCCTCCAAAGGGCGCTGGCTCACCAACGCACTCTGCCTCCCCAATATGCTTGTTTAATCGTTGACCTCAGAGCTACAGACTGGCTATGCCTATCGGCACGCTTGCGCGAACGTATCTGTAGGTGAGATGACCTAAAAATCGTAGTGATTTAACACTTAGTCGGGTAAACTCTAGGCTTTTAAAGCCCCCATCATACTACTTTTAGCAGTTGGTGGTGGGTAGTTTACCTCTCCTTAAGTTGCACGCTACGGTTTAATAAATTCATCACTAAGGAGACGGTTAGGCTGATGGTTAAATAAGTAACCATAATTAACAGCATAACTTCTACGGCTCGCCCTGTTTGGTTAAAAGTGGTGGAGGCAACAAGGTAAATATCGGGGTAGCCAATCGCAATGGCTAAACTAGAATTCTTGGCTATATTAAGATATTGACTTGTTAGTGGCGGAATAATCAGCCGCAAAGCTTGGGGGAAAATCACTAGCCGCAATACTAACCCAGGCTTTAGACCTATTGCTCGTGCTGCTTCCCATTGTCCTTTAGGTACTGACAAAATGCCAGCTCTAACAATTTCGGCAATGAAGGCACCAGAGTACAGCGTCAATCCCAGAATAAGTGTTGATAATTCGGGGGAAAATTGTATCCCAAAAGGAAGGGTGACCCCCCGGTTGTTAATATTTATAAACCCAAGCAGAGAAATTTGATTTTCTGTTTTTGGTAGACTTAGGAAAACGGCGAAGTACCAAAAGAACAATTGCAGAAGTAAGGGTGTGTTGCGTAAGGTTTCTACATACACTAGAGCTAGCTGACGCACTAACCAGTTATCTGATAGCCGCGCCACTCCCACGATTATGCCAACAATTGTTGCCAGAATGATGCCAAAAACTGTGACTCTTAGGGAGTTCACCAGCCCAACTAATAAAGCGCGGCTATAGGGGTCAGAGGGCTGGTAAGAAATTGGAGTTTCGCCAATGTTGAACGATGCTTGGGATTGTAGAAAATCAAATCCCAGTTGGATTCCGAGTCGCTGTAAATTGTAGGTCAGGTTGTGCCATAGTATCGCTACTAAAGTAGCAACTATGAACACAGCTATTAACTGACCGACAACAGGAAAAAACCGTCGGTTGCGCCAAATGGGAGTCATAGGCAATTCAAAATTCACGCATTAAGAAACTGACTGCTAATGAACATCCTAACTGCTGCTTATAAGGGAATGAAATGGAAGTCTTTAGTCCTTAATTATGAGTCATTAGTCAAAAGTATTTGACTAATGACTTCTTTATCGGAAGGGGGGAGCATAAAGAATACCACCTTTATTCCAAAGCTTGTTTGGACCTCTATCCAGTTTCAATTCAGAATTTTTCCCTAAATTCCGCTCGTAAACTTCACCATAATTGCCTACGTGTTTAATAATGCGAGATGCGAAGTCGTTTGTCAAACCGATGCCTTTTCCAAGGTCGCCTTCTGTACCTAATAAGCGCTTCACTTCAGGGTTAGAACTGGTGGCTAATTGGGTAACATTTTGGGAATTAACTCCCAGTTCTTCGGCATTAATTAGAGCAAATACAGTCCATTTCACCACATCAAACCATTTAGAGTCCCCATTGGCAACAGCTGGTGCTAGGGGTTCTTTCGACAACACGACATCGAAAACAAGATGCTCATCTGGTTTGGGGAGGGTGGTGCGCCGGGAAACTAATTGAGAACGGTCTGAGGTTACGGCTTCACAGCGACCTTGCTCGTAGGTAGTGAAGGTAGTGTTAACATCTTCAAAGACGAGAGGCTTGTACTCAATACCCCGAGAACGCATTTGGTCTGATAGGTTTTGTTCGTTGGTGGTTCCTGTCTGGGTGCAAATGGATTTGCCTTTGAGGTCTTCCAGCTTTTTAATATTGCTACTTTTTTTCACCATTATGCCTTGACCGTCGTAAAAAACCACAGGAGCAAACTCCAGACCCACAGAGGTATCTCGGCTAATTGTCCAAGTGGTATTCCGGCTGAGGATGTCTACTTCGCCAGTCTGGACCGCTGTAAAGCGTTCTTTGGCGTTTAAGTTGCGGAACTCTACTTTTTTGGGATCATCAAAGAGTGCTGCGGCGATCGCACGGCAAACATCCACATCTAACCCTGCATATTCACCGTTAGGCTTCACAAAACTAAATCCTGGTAATTGTCCGCTGACACCGCAGATAACCTTGCCACGGCTTTTGATTGTATCCAACCGACTTCCACTACTTCCTCCTGATTGTCCAGCGCAAGCATTCAGTGAAAAGACCAGAGGTAAAGTAGCTAGCAGTAACAACCGCCATTTACGCTTCAACATTGACCAATTTTCTCCTCTACTCAATAAAGACTAAGATAAACTCTATTGTTTCTCAGATGGTTGCAAAAGCGAGCGATCTATACTGGCAATGCATTGTCTTGATAAACTCTTGTTGCCCAATGTCAAATTTTTTGCAAAAGACGCTATCTCTCAGGTTTTTGGAGGCTGATAAGTCGGGCGAGCAATCTCGTACAAATCTCTTGTGCGAGTATACCAGTTTCCAGAAAGGCGACCGATCGCATGGAGTTTCGAGACATCTATGGTATTTTGCGGTGTCAGTAAATCATCGCGTACGTGCCACAGCAATGCCTCAGCAATAATTAAACCAGATGGGCTGCTCTCGTTTCCTACATAAATCACTTGTTTCACTTGGCACTCAATATTAATTGGTGACTCAGCAACTCGCGGCGCACGTACTTTCACGGAGGGAACGGGAGTCAGTCCCGCCTCTTGAAACTCGTTCACCTCTGGCGGAAATTCTGCACTGGTGGTGTTCATTTGTTCGTCTATTTCTTCGACAACCACATTAACCACCAGTTCTCCTGACGACTCTGCATTCGCCAAAGTATCCTTTTTGCCAGCACCGCGCCGCGAACCGCAAGAAATAGCTAAAGTCGGTGGATTACCTGTCACGCCCATAAAGAAACTGAAAGGCGCAACGTTAGGTGTTCCATCGGGTGCGATCGTTGAAACCCAGGCGATCGGTCGGGGTACAATTGAACCGATAAGTAATTGGTAGCTGTTTCGCGGGTCGATCTGATAAGGGTCTATAATCATTTATCTGTTCCTTAAAGAAACTACAAATTTAAGATAAACAGCTTATTATCAAAGCAATTATCCACCTTCATGTCTTGTAAACTTGACAGCGTCTCTTGCTTTTTCCTGCTATCTGTGCGATTTTCGTATTTAATATAGTACGGTATCCCGGTAAGCTTACCGCTTATTTAAAATTAGTTCTTTAAAAAGCCCCAAAGACTCCCTTAAAATTCTAGAACCAGGGTGAAACAGCTATGTCTGAACCACGCTACGGAATTTGGATTCCTGTTGGCGGTAACTATGGACTATTGAACCACCCCCTGTCCCTTATTACTTCTGCTCTAGAGTTAGCAGACGAGGCGAGATCACTTCTTGCACTTGATAAAAATTAATGTTTACTTGAGTAAAAATATGCCTATTCAAACTGTTGGTATTTTAAGCCCTGGTGATATGGGACAGGCGATCGCCTCTGTGCTGAATCAACACGGGTTAAGGACGGTTGCAGCTCTTGATGAGCGTAGTCAAAGGACTCGACAATTAGCATCTGAAGCAAAAATTGAGGATGTTGGCTCGCTTAAGCGCTTGGTTGTCGAATCTGATTTGATACTCTCAGTTTTGGTTCCCGCAGCAGCGCCTCAAGCAGCAGCGCAGGTCGCTGAGGTGATACAAGAGGTTGGTAAAAGTATCTTGTATGCTGACTGTAATGCGATCGCACCCTACAAAGTCAAACAAATTGAGCAAATCATCCAGACAGCAGGCGGACAATTTGTTGATGCATCCATTATTGGTCCACCTCCACGCGTGCCAAATCGTACCCGAATGTATGTGTCGGGAGTACAGGCGTATGAGCTAGAACAACTGCGGGATTATGGACTAGATATCCGCGTGATTGGTGATGAGATTGGTCAAGCTTCGGGGCTGAAGATGTCCTATGCTGCACTTACCAAAGGGCTGATAGCAATTGGGACAGAATTACTCATTTCAGCGCATCGACTTAACTTGGAAGACGTGTTGTGGGATGAACTGTCTCTCAGCCAAAAAAATCTGCTTGATTGGCTAATTCGTGCCATACCGACGATGCCACCGAAAGCACACCGTTGGGTTGGTGAGATGGAAGAGATAGCAGCCACTTTTGGTAGTGTAGGGCTAACAGAACTTACGTTCAAGGGAGCAGCAGAAATTTACGAACTTGTGAAAGAGACATCGTTAGGTAAGCAAACGCCTGAGGAAAATACCCAAAATCATAGTAGTAACGGTCATCAAAAACACCTTGCTGATATCATTGCTGCACTCTCACATGAGAGCCTTGATCAAACTCAGCGCTAAAAGCAAAGCACACCATGTGCAGAGCAAAACCACAATCAAGCAGCCTTCCTCATTTGCCAGACACAACAATCACCATTCGCCTTATTACACGCGACGAACTTCCACAACTTCTGGAGTTGTATCACCACCTCCATCCCGTCGATGCACCTCTACCCACTGGCGATGTAGTACAGGTGTGGGACACAATCTTATGCGATCCACGCTTGTACTACATCGTTGCTGACATTGGTAGTCAGTTAGTAGCGACGTGTAACTTAACCATCGTTCCCAACCTGACGCGCGGCGCACGTCCGTACGGCATTATCGAAAATGTTGTCACCCACCCGGATCATCGACGACAGGGATTTGGTACGCAGGTACTGCGTTATGCCTTGAGTATTGCATGGCAGCAACAGTGTTACAAAGTCATGCTTCTAACTGGCTCAAAACGCGAGGAGACGTTGCAATTCTATGAGCGGGCTGGATTCAAGCGTGGAGTGAAAACCGGATTCATTGCCCTACCACCAGAGGAATTGTGAGAAGGTCATCACTTTGGTGAGAAAACAGTGTTGTCAACAATTGCAGCTAAACTTTTTAAATCTGGCACTTCCAAATCTGCTTTACCTTGAGCAGGTAGATAAGCTCCAGAACCTTCTTGACCTAGTCTGCGGTTCACCCAAACTGTCGATAACCCTAAGGAATTTGCCGGAACAATGTCGTGGTAAACACTACAAGCAACGTGCAAAACTTTTTCAGAGGGTAGTCCAATTTTTTCAAGCGCCACTCGAAAATTTTGCAGTGAAGGCTTGTAGCTTTTCACCTGCTCGGCGGTTACAATCTCATCAAACTCAACTTGCAAGTGCTTGCCTGTCAAAGCAAACAGCTCATCATCAACGTTGGAAATGATTGCCAGTTTGAATTGCTGTTTCAGTGTCTTCAGGGCTTCAACTGTATCAGGAAATGGTTGCCAGTCCTTGATAGAATCAGCAAGCGCATTCAATTGTGTGGCAGAAGGCGTAAATCCAAACTGCTCCCCAAACTTTTGTACAACCCCTCTCAGAACATCTTTATACTTGCGGTACTCTCCCTGCTCCAGATCGGATTCAAAGCGAGCGAACCACTCAAGGATTTCGTTCTCACTCAGTTGAATCTGATGGCTTGAGAAAACTGGTTGCAGCGCGTCCAGCACTCCTTTTTCCCAATCAATCAGGGTTCCATAGCAGTCAAAAGTCAAGATTTCATATTGGTTTAGGTCAATCATGGTGTCTATTTCCTCATTCAATACTTTACTTTGTTTGCTCTAAATTTTGTTTTTCTATTGCCCGTAGATGTTCCACCAGTGCTTTACCGTCAATATTGTGGTCTCGGGCAATTTGCTCCGCACTCTTATCATCGCCTGAGCAAATTGCGTTTACTAATTTCCGGTGCTGCTCTACAATGTCATCCAAATCTGGATGTATTGCGTTGCAGGAAATAATGTAAAGACGGATTTGCTGTTCAACAATTTTGTACTGCTCCTGTAATCGACGATGACCAGCAAGTTGAATGATTGCCTTATGCAGGGCAAAGTCTGCATCAGCGATTTGGCTCCAATTCCCCTTCTGGACAGCTTTGACTAACTGTTGCAAGCCAGCATTAAGCTCTTTTGCCTGACTCGGTGTTATTGCAACAGCCGCCAGTCCCGCCGCCAGACTCTCAAGCGCACTCCGCAGCGTGTATAGCTCCCAAGCATCCTGCGAACTCAGTCCCGAAACAGTACAACCTTTATAGGGTAACTGTACAACCAAGCCTTCATAGGTTAACTGCTGTAATGCCGAGCGTATAGTCGCTCGACTGAGATTAAATTGCTCTGCCAGGTTAATTTCTAGCAAACGACTCCCCGGTGCAAGTGTACCATCGAGAATTTGTTCTCGAATGACATCAGCCGCCTGAACATCTAAGCTCCGAGGAACGACGACAGACTTGGGTTGCTTCCCTTTCATCGAAACTCCTGGGTCTCTTGCCCCGTCCTTGTAGGACGGCTTTATAATTAATTAGCAACGCGCCACGAGTTATAAGACAAAAACTTACAATCTGTGGGTAATGCATTTTGAGTCAATCTTTTGCCCGAAGTAATATCGTGCAAGCTAATGAGTTTTCTTTTTGGGTCTTTTTTTGTCGGAGATTCTTGCCAACCCCCAACATAAGAGAACCCATATTTGGGATGTTTGACGATTGATCCACGTTTCAGTCCAGCGCTCATTGTCCCGCCGTACCGAGATCGGACGTGTCCCGCTTGATGTTGCAATCGGTGCAACTGGCGGCGATAGAATTCCAAAGGTACTATTTCAATTAACGCGGTGTTATCAGGCTTGACCTGTCCCGTGACAACCGAGTTAGCTAGCACCCATGAATCAACACAGTGAGCATCAAACTTGTTTGAAAGTTTGTTTTTGGACTTTTTCAGTCCTAATTCTTGGCGCATAGAATACGTCTCAAATCCCTCTCTGGTTTCTAGGATTGCCATAAGCTGTAGTTCTTGGTAAAACCACTGCTTACCCACTTCTAAGGGAGAAAACATCGCGTTGTACTTACGCGCCCCGAACCTGGTTCTTGCCTTGATGTCTTCAATTACAAAAGTAGTAACAGGAAACATTGAGGCTAACCACTTGCAAATACGTAATTTCCACTGCCAACGAGCTTTCGTGGATGGTGGTAGCTTCTCTTTGTTGACAAGTCGGTTGGCACGGTTTTGACGACACGGTGTTTTGCGGAACCGTCTAGCGCGTCGCATATTTCGACGAACTTCTACATGGTCCTTGACCCAATCTACGGCATGAGTTTGGACGTTGAGGTAGGTATGAGACTTGGACTTTACCGTAAAACCTTCACGCTTAGAACCTGGATCAACTCCTACCGCAACGGGTTGATAATTGCGGTCTGATGGTTCTACGTTGAGTCGAACACAAAACACTCCTTTTCTAAAGAATGGTGTAGCCTTACCTGATTTAATCCAACGCCTTGCTCGACTAGGTGTTGTTGGCATCAAGGGTCGATTGTTTGAATCTACGACTGGTACGAACATTTACGATAAATCCTATCGCTAGGTATGTATTTCCCTTCGACGCTGACCAACGGAGTGGAGAAAAACTAGGGAAGCATTCTTCCGTCCTACGAGTTACCATGCTAGTTGGTTCAGCCCCAACAAGAACGTTTGCAACGTGTGGGCTAGTTGTCTAGACACTGGTTTAGTCCTGAATTCAGAAAGTGGTGAGTTTTCTTCTTTCAAGCCCCATCCCTTTTAGGGTGGGGTCAGTGACGCAAACTACTCATACTCAGACTTTATCTACAATATTGTATATTGTCAACAATCTACAATTTAAATAAACACTGACTTGGATTCATCCTGCTTGCTTTTCGCAACTAACGGTGATAAAGTTCTACCTATCAAGCAAATTACCTATTGCCGACCAATTTACCGTATTTAAAATGAGTAAGTTGAACGGCAGCGCTATGATTCGTAATTAGTCATAAAATTACGAAGTATCTTTTTATGTTCTCTAGAAGAGAAATAAAAAGCAAGTGTAGCATCTCATTTATTTAAATTAGGAAAATTTATATAGATTAATTTTAGTAATTTTGAGGAATTAATATCATTTTTTTTAAGCTTAAATTCAAGCAAATACCAGAAAATAAAAGCAAAAGTTTTGTCGATTGATGGTGTGGATGAGTGACAATTGAAAATTATTTTTTCAATATTGAATTGCCAATTTTGAATTTTTCTACCTCTTAACATCCCTATTAAGCAGAGAGTACTATATATGGATATTGGGCTTTTCCATCAAATGTGGGCATCTCCTGGAATTGCAGACAAGGAATTTTTTGCCCAAACTGTAGCTGATGTGCAACTGGTTGAAACTCTCGGTTTTGAATCTTGCTCGTTTGGAGAACATCATTTTTGTGCGAGCGAAGGCTTTCTACGGCCGATTGTCGGTTCCTGAAGTGTTTATTGCTAAACTGGCTGCGGAGTAAAGCACGCATAATATTACGTATAGAAATTATTAATCAACCTAAATTTAGGAATCGAGGAGGCTGAAGATTGCCGGACTTACAAGCAAAACCCCAAACTTTAGCTGCCTCTCGAAAATGGTTGGTGATGTTCAGTATCGGTCTTGGGGTATTCATGTCTACTCTCGATGTGGGCATCATTAACGTGGCTTTGCCTACACTGGTTCAGTATTTTCAAACTAGTTTTCCTCGGGCGCAGTGGGCTGTCCTGGGTTACCAGCTGATTAGCTCCAGTTTAGTTTTGGGAGCGACTCGCTTGGGTGATATATGGGGTAAGAAATACCTCTACTTAGGGGGACTCGTTTTATTTACCTTGAGTTCGCTGTTGTGTGGAATGGCACCCAGCATTGATTGGTTGATTGGGTTTCGCGCACTTCAGGGATTGGGTGCTTTGTTTCTCTCCGGGCTTGGTTTGGCAATCATTACAGAAGTCTTCCCTTCCTCGGAGCGTGGACGAGCCGTGGGGATAATCGGTAGTGTTGTTTCACTGGGAATTGCCCTTGGTCCTTCGGTAGGAGGGCTGCTTTTGGGATGGGCTGACTGGCGTATTCTGTTCTTCATTAATGTACCGCTGGGTTTAATAGCTAGTTTCCTCATAGCATCGGTTGTGCCTCCTTCTGAACGGAAAAAGGAAAAACAGCACTTTGATTTGCTCGGAGCCTTGTTAACTCTGGTGACACTCAGTAATTTTGCACTAGGCATGACTTATGGGCAAAGCGAGGGCTTCGGCAGTGGTAGTGCATTGTCGTTACTGTTGCTTGCGGCGATCGCCCTCCTAAGTTTTCTTTTGGTTGAAGCTCTTTTGGAGGAACCACTTCTAGAGTTGCAAATGTTTCGTAATCCTCGCCTGAGCATAGGTTTGCTCAACGGCTGGCTAGTGTTCATTGTCCTGACTGGTGGGCTGCTCATTACCCCCTTCTTTCTAGAGCGAGTCAAGCAGTATCCAACCTCAAAAGTGGGGCTGTTGCTGGCGGTGTCGCCTGTCGTCAGTGGGTTAATTGCTCCACTAGCGGGTACACTGTCAGATCGCTTTGGTTCTCGAACAATGTGCTTAATTGGGCTGGGAGTGATGATTGGCGGTTGTCTGGGTATTAGTACCTTGGACGCTCAAACCACTGAACAAGATTATGTGCTGCGCTACCTTGTGTTTGGCACTGGGTTGGGTTTGTTCCGCTCACCTAACGATAGCACTGTTATGGGAGCGGTGCCCCGGGAGCGTTTGGGAATTGCCTCTGGGTTATTATCTTTGTCCCGTACCTTGGGGGTTAACGTCGGAGTTTCGGTGATAGGAGCTGTATTTGGAGCGCTGATTGCAAATTTGGCTCCAGGTACAGATGTTGCTGTTGCTCCCCCTGAGGCAGTTGTTGCAGGGTTCCAGGGAAGTTATCGCCTAGCGGCGCTGATTCTTTGTGGAGCAGCAGTTATGACAACTCTGAGATTTGGCAGGGTATAATGAATCGCGTACTTCCATCTCTTGCGTCGGTATACCAAACGCTGTCAAGACCCCAAATTAGACTCAACACCTAAAATACGGTAAATCGATAAAAATACAATAGTATAATACTTGCACGAAATCCAACTTTAACATGAGTTTGACAGCAATCTATGGCAGGTAAATTGGAAGGAAAAGTTGTCATTGTTACTGGTGCTTCAGCGGGTATAGGTGAAGCTACGGCTATTGCTTTGGCACAAGAGGGTGCAACCGTTGCGATCGCTGCAAGGCGTGCTGAGCGTCTCAATGCCGTGGCAGAACGCATTGAAGCCAGTGGCGGCAAGGCATTGCCCATTGTTGCTGATATCACTGACGAAACTCAAGCTAACAACCTGGTGCAAAAAACGAAAGCAGAATTTGGTCGGGTAGATATCCTTGTGAATAATGCAGGTGTTGCATACCTCGGTGAGATTGATGGTGGGAATACTTCAGAGTGGCGACGTATGATTGACATCAACGTCCTAGGACTGCTGTATACAACACACGCTGTTCTTCCCATTTTGAAAGAGCAAGGCGTCGGACACATAGTTAATATCTCATCGGTCGCTGGTAGGACAGTACGAGCAGGTGTGGGTGTTTACAATCTGACTAAGTGGGGTGTCAACGCATTTTCAGAAGCTTTACGGCAAGAAGTTTACAAGCATAACATCCGTGTTACCATCATTGAGCCAGGTCTAGTGGACACAGAAATCAATAACCACATTACTGACCCAGTTGCCAGACAAACCAGCGAAGAGCGTCGCAAATCACTCACTCCACTGCAAAGCGAGGACATTGCGGCTGCCATAGTATACGCCGTTACTCAGCCACAGCACGTTAATGTCAACGAAATCCTCATTCGACCAACTGGGCAAGACCGCTAAACCATGTCAGGGAAGCCTTTTCGAGTTTATTTTGTTCGGCATGGTGAAAGTAAAGCCAATGCTCTTCATGTGTTCTCTAATACAGGTGTAAAACATCCCTTAACTGTAGCCGGGATAGAACAGGCGAAAGCTTTAGCAAATCGGCTTTCGCCAGAAAAGATTTCTGCAGTATTTTCTAGTCCTTTACTACGGGCTACACAAACTGCAGAAATCAAGGCAAGTTACATTGTCTAGAGTGGAGTGGAATTCTGTTAAATGATTAGAGCCGTACTCTTTGATTTAGATGGAACTCTTCTTGATAGAGATGCTTCCATCAAACATTTTGTTGCTAGGCAATACGACAGACTCACGCCAAAATTAAAGCAGATTCCCAAGTCTGATTATGTTTCGAGATTTATCGAGTTAGATTGCCGGGGTTATGTTTGGAAAGATAAAGTTTACCAAACCATCGTTTCTGAATTCGGATTGCAAACTATTTCTTGGCAAGAGTTGTTAGATGATTACTACACACAGTTCATACATTCTTGTATTCCATTTCCAAACTTACTGGAAACTCTCGATATTTTAACAACACAAGGATATTTACTTGGAATCATTACTAACGGTCTTGGTGATTTTCAGAGGCGTACGATTCAAGGGTTAGGTATTGAGAAGTACTTTAAAACTATTTTGATTTCAGAAGTTGAAGGAGTCCGCAAGCCAGAAGCTGAAATATTTCTTCGTGCTTTACGCAATCTTGGAGTGACACCAGATGAAAGTGTCTTTATTGGAGATCATCCCGACACAGATGTAATGGGAGCAAAGCGCGTCGAGATGAAAAGTTTTTGGAAGAAAGACTTAGGTTGGCAAGAGCCAGAAATTTCAGACGGAATTGTTGATGATTTATCAGATCTGCCTGTGATGCTAAAATGTTTTTCATAACTAGATGAATTCTAACCTAAGCCCAAATAAATCATAAATAATCAGAACTATGGATGCTGTACTGTTTGATATGGATGGCACTTTATTAGACAGCGAACCACTAATCGATATTTCTTTGATAAAAATTTGTCGAGAACTTGGCATTGAATTAACAGAAAGTATCATAGAACAATTTAGGGGCTGTGATAGTCCAACATTCTGGAAATACCTTATCAGTGAATTTAATTTAACTCTGTCAATAGAAGAGTGTGTTTTAAAGGAAACATATGATTTTGTAGAAGAAGTCAAAAATCATGGTAATCTTGCACCTATTGAGGGAGTTAAAAAATTGATTGATGAGCTTTTAGGATTTGGTATTCCTTTGGCTCTGGCATCTTCATCTTCAAGAATAAAAATAAAGACAATTTTGGACATCTTTGGAATGCAAAGCAAATTTCGTGCCAAAATTTCAGGTGAGGACGTTGAGCGAGGAAAACCTGAACCTGATATTTTTTTATTAGCAGCTAAAAGCCTGAATGTGAATCCAAGTCGCTGTGTCGTTATTGAAGACTCGGAAAATGGTGTAAAAGCTGCTAAAAAAGCTGGGATGAAATGTGTAGGATTTGCTGGATTGAAACATAACAAGCAGAATTTATCGAGTGCAGATTTAATTGTCAGTGCCTACTCGGATTTGAACTTTCAAAGGTTACAGCAATTGTTCGACTAAGTTTTTAAAATAAGTAATGAATAAATTAGATAACGCAGTTTTGGTCAGGTAACACACTTATTTGAATAAACTTCTTGCAAAAGGATGATTTAAAGATAGACAGAACCACAGATGCAGACAGATTAACACTAGTTATTTATCTGTGTGTACCCCCCTCATTTCCCCCTACAAGAGCAGGGCTGTTTCATTCCCTCAAAGGCTCATAATGTCAAGGGTTACTTGAGCGCCATTGCCCAAAGGGCAAACTTCTAGCGGCGTATCGCTCTGATTTTCCTGAGTCTAAATGTAGGTTTTCCATCATTTCTGTCTCAAAAATCATCGCGCTTTGATATTGACCGAACAAGGCAAAAGTTAAAAGTTAAAAGGCAAAAGAAAGAAAAAGAAAAAACGGTTTCAAGCCCCTAAATTTATTTATGGAAAACCAAAAAAGATTTTTTTCGAGACACATAGTGCGAGAAAAAAAGGCGTCCGCAACAAAAATGCCCTAATTTTAATTATGGGGATTCTCTTTTTACTTTTTACTTTTCTCTTTTTACTTTTTAAAAATCCTCCCTCCTTATCGAATGAAACAGCCCTGCCCCGCTCAAGGGCTATTTTGACTTCTTCGTAAACCTTTTCTTTTATTTCGTATCCTGGAAGTCTAATTATGATGACTTTTTAGGTTAGAGAAGCAATCTTAGATAACTATACAAATACTATAAAAAGGAGGGAGATACCTGGCTCCTTTTTATAATATTTTTATAATTACAATGACAATGATAACTTTGGAAAAAACTAGGCTGGAAGAACCTTAACCTGTAGATTCTTTTGCTAGCACTTAAAAATCAACTTTCACCAGTCTACTAAATCTTTGCCAACGCACACTCTTCTCAAAGTCTGTGTTCGTTGATTACTCAACATCTATATCATCAATTTCTCTTTCGATCTCGTCTTTTTCATCCTTTGTAATCGAGGATAAATCTGTCTCCAGAAAGGAGAGCGTATTGTCGATTAAAGAGCGCTGATCACGCGTCAACTGAGCCTTGTAGCTAGCCTGGCGGGAACTAATATTCTTCAACCATGTTGTGTGTAATGAAAACCCAAAGTTCAGGTTA
This sequence comes from Scytonema sp. HK-05, assembly GCF_963872035.1. Lineage (NCBI taxonomy): Bacteria > Bacillati > Cyanobacteriota > Cyanophyceae > Nostocales > Scytonemataceae > Scytonema > Scytonema sp. HK-05. The sequence goes on along the minus strand of NZ_CAWMYC010000002.1, from coordinate 144,009 downwards.
GGATGATACAACTTACATAATGGTCCCTGCTGCAGATTCTCCGCATCAAAAATCCAGATTTCATTGCGCTTTGGAGTGGAAACGACACATACAATGTAACCGTTTGTTGAACTTTCCTCACCCTCACTGCGTGGCACAAACTGCGGCGAAACCGCTATGTGTTCTTTAGGAAACGCGTAATAATCAGGGATTTCCATTGCCTCATTTGATGAAGTGTGTAGTCTGAACAAGCAAGAGGGTTTAGCAGAATTCCTGGCAAGTTCAAGAACTTCGTCCAATGGCTTTTGTCTGTATGGATAATCTCTGTACAGATCACAAATAAAATCAGTTACCAAATCCTTCCAAAGTCCTAAAGAAACCCAGTAGATATTGTCTAGCTTTTCTGGAGTTGTACCCGATGAAGGTAATCTATCAAGGTAAGTGAATAGCCCTGCTCCCCAAGTGCAAGTGTCATGAGTGATAAGTTTAGATTCAATTGTTGGCTCTTGGTTACTAAGGTCGATAACGTAGCGTCCCATAACGCTGATATCTAACTCACATTGTTGCATTCCATGTAGATGTTGCGGTAGAGGCTTCTGGTCATAAGGCGAGGTATCATATCTACGTATCCATTCGGCAACATTCCAAGCACAAATATGTGCAATGTGAAGTGTAATTTTATTATCGGGATTTCTGTAGTCAACTAGAAAATGGCAAGCTTCACGAGGAATGGTTATCTTCTTCACGACAACTGAATCTTGTCCCTCTTGCAGATCATGACGGGACACAATATAGAGAGTGGAATCAGGTGAAGGCTTACGTTTTAATAATTTTCTAATTGCCTCTTCTGAATGAGCGTCTAAACTAGTTGGCAAACGATTGTTAATCAGCTGCTCAATTCCAGTAATAAAGGAAGTGTCCATGAGCACGACATAATCTTCAGTTATCCCCATTTGATGCATACTTTGCTTAATACTGACAGGTGAACCATCGGGGTTGACTAGCTTCCATCGTTGCAAACTACCTGTACCATCCCAACAGAGCAGATGGACGAAATCACCATGAGTAATTACATCGGCTTTAGATATTAGCTGTTTCAAGAAATTAGTATGTAGTTGAGCATATTTTTGTCGCTGTTGCTGTTGATGTTCTTCAAGGAGATTAATATAGTCATTCGCCTCTTTTCTTCCTAAAATATTACTCAAAGATCTACCGTAGTTAACGGTAAACATTTGGTGCGTGTAGGTATCAAAAACAGGATGTGCAGTACTTAAAATCGGTGGAAAGCGATACGGCAGTTTCGTCACTGCTTGCCATTCTTTCCTTTCCCCAACTGGAGTCACTACCTCTAGTGTTTCTGTATCAATTTCGTAAGGACGACCCGCATCATAAGTTATTAACAGACGCTCATTTAAGTCCCCAGGAAATTTCATGGGTAGAAAAGCTGTATTTAACTCATTGCGAAAACCAAACACTAAGGAAAACCTCAAAATACCAAAATTGCGGAATTTCAACAACTTTTGATTTTGTGTTTTTATGTCAAAGAAGTAATCTGGTGGCTTAACAATCTGTGTCTTCCAAGTAACTTCTCCTTTTTGATCAAAGTCCAGTCGAAAAATCATTCCGTCACCATTCAGGTATGTGCTTCCGTCTTTGGGTGGGAGACCGTTAGAATCAATAGTGCCGACTGGTGCAACGATAAAAACGTGACCTTGCAAATCATTAGGTAATTCTCCGTCAATTTGCATTTTGTCAATGAGTTCTTCTCGACTGGCATCCAAGATTGATTTTGGTACTGAAAAACTTTGGTTGGTGAATTCCTGAACCATCTCTTCCTCCTTGGCAACGCAACCATGAATCAACTGCTATTCAACCCACATTCCGCAGGTGCAATCGCAAAACATTCTATTTTTGAAGCATGACAGCTTCACCATTAGATATCAGAGTACAAGATATTGACCACTGCGGCATAGTCGCAATGGCACGAAGTACCTGTCGGAGGCGATCGCTGTCCGCAATCAACCTTAAATAACTGCAAAATTAAAAGTTGAAAAATATCATTATAAATGACTCGTATCCAAGGTTTCAGGTAATACTTAGCTTGCCGCAGTCAGGAACATCGGTTGAAAATACTGGCGATACAGCTGACAACTCGGTAAAGATTTATTGTTATCTAATTTAATCAACCGCATACTGCTTAACTTGTAAGCAACGATGGGTTCTAATTGTACGGGTTCAGACCCACTCCACTCATCACCGTTTGACACTCCCCTGGCTGAACAAATTTCGCTACGCTCATTTGTTGGTAAAGCCAGGCGGGGTTTTCAGCCTACCCTTTATAATTTTTGGCGCAACTCTGGGGCGACTACGTTTTTTATTTACTGTTACAGCTATTTTCAGCTAATTGAACCACAGATTTTTGTAGGGGCAAAGGCTAGCCTTTGCCCCTAAAGCGTGGTTTATTTAGTTGAAAAGCGCTGTAATCTGTGGTTTCATTTTCTCCAAATTTGACTTTTGCTAGAGGTTTAATGAAAAGTCGGGCATTAGTATGTTAGATATAGAAATCCGAGCTTTTGAACTTTCTGATGAGTCCGCAGTCATCGCCTTATGGAGGCGGTGTGGTTTAACTCGTCCGTGGAATGATGCGAAAAAGGACATTGCCCGAAAGCTGTCTGTACAACCGCATCTTTTTCTGGTCGGTGTATTTGGGCAAGAACTTGTAGCGACAATCATGGCAGGATATGAAGGGCATCGAGGTTGGATTAATTACCTAGCAGTTGCCCCTGAATATCAGCGCCAAGGAATTGGACGGTTAATGATGCTAAAAGCCGAACGTCTGCTTCGTGAAGCGGGTTGCCCTAAAATTAATTTGCTCGTGCGAACTACAAATAGTGGAGTTATCAAGTTTTATCAGCATTTGGGATATGCTGTTGATGATGTTGTGAGCCTGGGTAAGCGGCTTGAGAATGATGAGTAAGTCACTACTAAAGCGCTCCTATTAAGAATTGTATGTTGAGTTGAAAAGGCGTAAGGTCAGGATTGAGTTTCGTTGCCCCAAATTAACTATGAACCCGTCTTGCTTTTTGCAAGTAGGTGTGCAAATATTATTTTAATATAACAAATTCCGACCGATTTACCGTATATTATACAAGCTAGCTCATACTAGCTCAATAGGTAGTCGGACGAAGGTTTTAGATAGTGCGATTTATGTGAACTAGAACGATGCGGTTCTCTCTCTTTTATAACTTTGATGTGCTGCCACCGAAACAGTTGACTGAGTTATACCGCGACGTAGAAGCTCAGGCTATTGCTGCGGATAAGCTCGGTTTCGATGCCATTTGGCTAGCAGAGCATCATTTTGCTCTTTACGATCGCTTGCCCTCACCACTGCTATTTTTAGCTCGCCTTAGCGCAATAACTCAGCAAATTAGACTGGGTAGTGCGATTGTAAAGGCTCCCTATTATCACCCCCTACGGCTTGCAGAAGACACAGCGCTGCTAGATGTGTTGTCAAGAGGTCGGGTACGGTTGGGTGTAGGTTCAGGTGCTAAAAATAAGCCGCAGGAGTTTGTTCCCTTTGGAGTCGCGCTTGAGGAGAAATCTGCCCGCACTTGTGAAATCATCGCCATCTTACACCAAGCCTTCGTATCAGGTTGGGTTAACTTCGAGGGTTAATTAACAGCACTAGTTTGACTAAAACGAGCTTGTGAGACAAGCTAAACTGCTGGCTCGTTTGGGACTGATCAAACAAGAGCCGAACTGGAATCAGGCAATTGATACAAAATTCGCTCAAGCCCTTGTTTCTTAAGGAGCGTACACAATGACAAAACCTTTCGCAGTGTACGATACACGCCATTACACGACTTTGGATGCGAACGCTGGATACGAACTTTGGTCGCACACGTACGATCATACTGTTGATGAACAGTTAGATATTCCTTTGTTGGCAAAACTGGAGACTGTAAACTGGAAATCCATACAAACCGTTGTTGACCTAGCGTGTGGGACTGGGCGAATTGGTCTATGGTTGCACAGTCAAGGGATTCGTTACATTCACGGCGTAGACTCTTCCCCTGCAATGCTACAGTATGCTGCGGCAAAGCAAGTTTATGAGCAAGTATACGCCACTGATGTTATTCAGTCTTCTCTCCCTAGTCATAGCTACGATTTGAGTTTCATTGGACTAGCGGCTTGTCATCTACCAGATTTGCAAGCTTTATATACTGAGGGAGCGCGCCTTCTTCGTCCTGGTGGGTTCTTTGTGCTCATCGACTACCACCCATTCTGCTTGCTTCAGGGCATTCCAACACACTTTGATAGTGCTAAGGGTAAGGCGATCGCAATTGAAAACTTCGTCCATTTCATCAGCGACCATGTGAATAGTGGTCGTCGTGTCAATTTGACATTACTTGAAATGCACGAAGCCTTTGTTGATCAAGATTGGATTGCCCATAAACCGAATATGGCTCGCTACGTAAATCAACCAATCACTTTTGTCATGGTTTGGAGGGCAGATACCTCATAAGTTAGTAAATTCTGAAATTATCCAGTTGAGCCTTCACAGCGTTAATGTATCCCTTGTCGGAAAGAACTTGCTCTGGCAGTCTTTTAGACTTAACGCCACTCCTAACAATATCCTCTGCACTGATTTGTTTTTCACGATAAGCCGTTATCAAGTCGTTGTAACTAGGGATACCTTGGTCTTGCAAGTAACCTTGATAAGCCAAGTTCACAAGATTGACAGGTGTTGTGCTCAGATAGGACTGAGTTTTGCCAGAAGCCGCAGGATTGTATGCAGTAGTCTCGGCTCGCAGTGTAGGCATATTAGCAGTAGATATGAGTATCAGAGATAAACCCCCAACAATTAAACTTTTCATAATTCAACTCCTGTATTTGGTTTGAATTTATTGCCATAACCTTGTTATCTTTAATTTAAACGAACCGTATCGTCTTGTCAATAGATAACGAGACAAATCGTACCGTCTAAACGAAAAGCTTGCAAAATGGAGTCTGCGTCTATGTCACAACTACTAGAGAACACAGAGAAAACAATTTCTGTGTGCAAAGCGCCTACCACTCGCAGGCGGAATTATCGTTCACATCAAGCTATTCTCAAGGCGACTGCTGAGTTATTAGAGGAAAAAGGCTATCGAGAGATTTGTATTGAGGCGATCGCCGCCCGTGCTGGAGTCGGCAAACAAACCATCTACCGTTGGTGGTCTTCTAAGGCGGCGGTGATTATGGAAGCATATTCAGATCAAACGGCACAGAATATTCCCACACCTGATACAGGTTCGGTGAGAGAAGACTTGTATCAAATTTTACGACAACTCTTTGTAGTGCTAACAACCACGACAGCGGGTACTGCTGTCACTGGACTGATTGCTGAGGCGCAATTGGATGCCAACTTAGCAGAGGCGTTTCGTGAGCAGTTTATTAAATGTCGCAGAGCAGCGACGCGGACGATTTTAGAGCGGGGTGTCAATAGAGGCGAACTACGCCCAGACTTGAATTTGGAATTGGTGATTGATGCGATTTATGGTCCGGTTTGGTATCGGTTGCTGTTAAAGCATGCACCCTTAGATGATGCATTTGCTGAAGAATTGGTGAATTTTTTGATAGCTGGAATTGTGGTTTAGGTGGCGAACCTGCGAATAGAGCGTTTCTGCTTGCAGGTGCTTGTTCATTTTGCAGGTACAGTTTGGCGTCGCTGCCAGAAGACAGAATCGGACCAACGTCTTTCTCTGTTATAATATGCTGCCCACATTTGCAGATATTCTGCAAAACTCTTTTCCACATGAGCAGCATATTCCTTTAGCGACGCTTGACAATTGCTTTGGCTTGCCTTGATAACTCTTGCAGCAGCAATACCAGATTGCAGCGCCTTATAAATTCCTTGAGATGAGAGTGGATCAAAAGCAGATGCAGCATCCCCAATTGCAAGCCACTGATTATCGGCAACACAATTCCTGCGATAGCTAAAAGCTGCAACAGTATGAAAACTGGAGTTCCAAAGGCAAGATTCCACACGTGCTTGCGTGTGAGGAACCTTGCCGTGGCATTCCTGCCAAAAATCAGCCAAAGGAATACTCTTTCTAGGAAGTAAATCGGTATCTGTCATATAGGCAACAACAAGATTGTTGTTGGGCAAAACAGCAGAATACCACCAACCTTCGTTGCTGGCTTCCACTAAGGTGCGACAGTCACAGGCAAGGATGGGAGAATTAATTGTTAAAAACTTTATGACTCCCACGAGTTTGTCATAAATCATTCTTTTTGTTGCAGGCTTACCTGCAAGTGAACTGGTTCGCCCAGTTGCTTCCACCAAAAAGTCTGCTTGGAAACTTATTGGTAGACCATCACACAAAGCCTCAATCCACCAACAACCAGATGGCTGCTGAGTACAAGTGACAACTCGTGTAGATAGGTAAACACTTGCTCCTACCTCTTTTGCCGCTAAAGCAAGCATTGCATCGAAACGACGACGGTCAAGATGCCACCCACATCCATAAGGATTGAAAATGAAGTCGTTTTCGTAGAGTTCTTCACTACCCCAAGCGGAAATAATACCAGGAGAGGGGAGATGACCATCTATGTGAAAACGCTCCCACACTCCCAGTTCCGAGAGCAATACACGGGCTGCTGGTGCTAAGGTTTCTCCGACTCGTGTTGTCTCGTAGCGTGAGCGCTCTAGAACTGCCACAGTCTGTCCAGTCTTTGCTAGTGCGATCGCAGCAGCAGTACCTGCGGGACCTCCACCGATAATTAATACATTTACTCGTTGACCGAAATTAATGGGTACAAGCCCCGCCGTTGTAGGGCGGCTTTTGGTATTTGTGATAGGATGGTTTACGTAGGGTTTGTCCACGTCAAATGATAGTTTTAGAGTTTAAGGCTAAGGGAAGGACAACTCAATATAGTGCTATAAATGAGGCGATTAGAACGGCTCAATTCGTCCGCAACAAGTGTATCCGTTTTTGGATGGACAATCGTGGCGTGGGACAGAAAGACCTTTATCGTCATAATACAGCGCTGAGAGCAGAATATCCCTTTGTCAAAGACTTAAACTCTCATGCTTGCCAAGCAGCAGTGGAAAGAGCTTATAGTTCAATTGCTCGGTTCTACGACAATTGTAAAAAGTCTATTCCGGGTAAAAAAGGCTATCCGAACTTCAAAAAGAACTGTCGCTCAGTAGAATACAAGACATCAGGATGGTCGCTTTCTAGGACTAGGAAGCAAATCACATTTACTGACAAAAAAGGTATTGGCAAACTCAAACTCAAAGGAACGTGGGACTTAAACTTCTACCAGCTAGACCAGATAAAACGAGTTAGGTTAGTCAACAAAGCTGATGGGTACTATGTTCAGTTTCTAATTAGAACTGACAACAAGATAGACACACAGCCTACTGGTAAAACTATTGGATTGGACGTAGGACTCAAAGAGTTTTACACCGATAGTAATGGACATACCGAACCGAACCCGAAATTTTATCGCACAGGTGAGAAGCGGTTGAAATTTCATCAACGTCGGGTTTCTCGCAAAAACAAAGGTTCTGCCAACCGCAAGCGCGCCATTAACAGTTTAGGGCGAGTACACCTCAAAATAAGTAGGCAACGTCAAGAACATGCCAAGAGACTGGCGCGTTGCGTAATCCAATCTAACGATTTGGTCGCCTACGAAGACTTGAGGATTAAGAACTTAGTTAAAAATCATTGTCTTGCCAAATCTATTAATGATGCTGGTTGGTATCAATTTAGAAAATGGTTAGAGTATTTTGGCATTAAGTTTGCAAGAGTTACGGTTGCCGTCAACCCTGCATACACTTCTCAAGAATGCTCTAAATGCGGCACGATAATCAAAAAGTCTTTGTCTATGAGAACCCATGTTTGTCAGTGTGGGTTTATCTTAGACCGGGATCATAATGCCGCGCTTGTTATTCTAAATCGAGCCTTGAGTACCACAGGGCATGTGGGAACTTGGATCTTAGATCCGAACGCTTCGGGAGATTCGACCTCTACTCTGATTGGAGCAATCCTGTCTGAACAAGTTGGGTCTTTGAACGAAGAATCTCCGCACTTATAGGGCGGAGAGTGTCAATAGATGGCATTTCTGTTTAACGACTCATATCAAATCCGGTAGCATTTGAATAATAAAAAAACCACAGAGACGCTGAGAGCGCAGAGGGAGAGGAAGGAAAAATAATTCCGGTGCAAACGGATTTGATATTAGTACTTTGGGGCTTTTGATTTAGGAGTCTCACCAGAACGAGGGAAATTTGGATCGCGCTCCTGTTCTACAAAGACAACTTCACCCACTGAATTTTGTTTTGGTACGACAAACCCAAGCTTGCTAAAATTTTGTACCATACCGTTTCCATCAGCAACTCCAGCATCCCAAAGTTCTTTGGGTGGACCATAATCCGGCGCGAGTTGAACTGTGTTAGGACGCTGTGACGGCCACCAATTTTCACCACACGCTGAGAAGTCTGCTTGCCAAGGAAGAGACATTCCTTGAGTTAGCGAGCCAGGAAGAAGGATTTGGTGAGATAACCGAAGATACCCGGAGTATATCTGAGGAGATGTTATGAGAAATCCGGCTTCGATGCCTGGGGCAAAACTACTCCCAATACAGGATTCCAGTGCTGCTCGGTCTAAATTTTCAGGTGTTAAAGTCACATTAGAGGAGTCAGGTGTCCAATCATCTATAAAGTTGCCTTCTTTCCACTGCTGAAGTATTAATTTTTGAACCTCTGTCAGCTGTACACCATTGAGCGGTGGAAATGTTATAAATTCAAAGATTTTCTCGCGCATTTCTGGTGCAGTTGGGTCTTGCAAATCGGAGAGTTTTTTCCAGTCTGTCGGCAGCGCATTCCAAGTCTCCCAATGATTAACCCACCGTAATGAAACAGCACGATTCAGGATAGGAAAAATATCAGACTTAAAGGACGGTGGAGTGGGTGGAAAATACCATCCACTGGTAAAAGCTGCTTGATTCACAACGTCATAAAGGGTGACAATACCCTGAATGTCGGGTGCAAAGTCTGTTGGTCCTACAATGACCCAAGCAGAATTGTCTACTTGCCGTGGGCGTTGTCCGGGAAAGGTAATCTTTGCCGTGACAGGACCATCGGAAACATCGTCATACCAACCATCGCTGAATAAACCAGTTATTTCTTTGCCATTTGGAGAAGCCGATTTGCCTCTACCGCCAAGAACAACCAGTCGTCCTGATGCATCGGTCTGCAGTTTTCCTAGATAGACGTTGACTCCCAAAAATTTGCCTGTGTCGAATTTAACACTCTGTTGTTGTCCACAAATGCTTCTCACTCCAGGATCGATAATCAGTTGGTCTCTGGGCACCCCTTGATTAAGATTTTCACTTGCTCCTTTACGATTCACAAGATGAACTTGCCATTCGATAGTCGCTTCGTCAGCAGTTATTTCACGTCCTGAGCTTATGACACCCTCTTCATTCTGCTCATATTCAAAAACTCTAAAACGAGCAGCTTGTCGTTTTATGAGACCATGTTCATCTTTATACTTCTGAAGAGGTCGTTCTTGTCCATTGACAATCTCCATTGGTGGTACACCTGGTATTTCTGGTCCGATAAAAAACTGAGTAGGGCTGTTGCCCACTCTGGCAATGCCAATAGATGGATGAATTTTGTAGATTTTTACCATTAATTTGTTGCTGATTATTTTTAAATGACTTATTGGCGATCGCCTAGGGAAATAGGACGTAAAAATTGATCAAATGCACATTTTGTGCATATAACAACAGCAGTCAAGCGAACTTTTGGACTGAACTATATAGATCAAACCAAGATTGACTTATGCAGCAATAAGGTTAATTGGCATAGTTTTGCCTGAGCGACACCCAATTGTGTAGTATAAAATTTATACTTTTGAGCTTTTAGACTACTGCCTATAGTAGACTATCCAATTTCCCTAGCAGCAACGGTAAATATCATAATTTCTTAAAAAAGGTCATCAACATGAGTTTTCATGTAGAAGTTGCAATTGTGGGTGCAGGCATTTCTGGTCTAAGTGCAGCCTGGGAATTGCATAAGTTGGGAATCGAATCTTTAGTTGTGCTGGAAGCCTATTCACGAGTGGGTGGACGAACTCTTAACCATCCACTCGTGTCGGGTGGTTATGTTGAACAAGGCGGTACTTGGGCAGGTCCTACCCAAACCGCTTTGCTTACTTTAGCAGAAGAAATGGGAATTTCTATTAAGAAGGGCAAGGTTGAAGGACAAACGCTGTATGGCTTTCGGCAGAAATGGACGATGCTAGAACCATCTCCATCATCTGAATCGGACATTGCTCAAAAAGATTTTGCTGAGGCGATGACGACATTTGAGGCTTTGTGCCGTACTGTTCCAGCAGAAGCCCCTTGGCAAGCTCCTGATGCAATCATGTTAGATTCTATGACAATGGGAGCTTGGATTGAGCAGAACACAAAGACTGATGAAGCACGGGCTTGGTTCGAGGGGTGCGTGCGGCAAATTCTCAGTGGCGATCCAAACAAAGTTTCGCTTTTATGGATGCTTCATTTTGTCCACACAGCAGGATTCAATGATTTGCTAGAGACTGCTGAGGATTTTGGTTTGGTTGGTGGAACACAACAGATTTCTTTAAATATCGCACAACGCCTCGGGGAGAGGGTTTTACTCAATGCGCCTGTCATGGAAATATCAGGTTACGATGGTTCGCTTGTTCAACTGGTTTCTGAACGTGAGGTTGTGTATGCTCAGGAAGTCATTGTGGCGATGATGCCCAAGACTATTGCTCGTATCGAATTCCATCCCCCTCTTCCCTCAATTCACCGTCAACTGATTGCACAATGGGAGACGATGAGTTGGATTAAATTCCATGCTATTTATGAAAAACCTTGGTGGCAAGGTCAAATCATCAGCGGTCACTTTCTCAGTATTGATGCCAAAATTGAGGTAATTGATATTTCGCCAGAAGATGGAAGCAAAGGTGTTATTGTTGGATTACTAGCTCCTGATTACGCAATGTTATCAGAGTTAGAACGTCAAGAAAAATACCTTGATTTTCTGGAAGAAACTTTTGGTGAAGCAGCACGACAACCATTAGAGTTAGTGGAATTTGATTGGAATAGCCAACCTTGGACAGGTGGATGTATTTCTGCATTACCACCTGGTTTACTGACTACTTTTGGTTCTGCTCTCAATAGTCCAGTAGGTCGGATTCATTGGGCCGGTACGGAACGCTCTAGTATTTGGGTTAACTACATTGAAGGTGGTATTCGCGCTGGACAAAAGGCTGCTCGCGATGTTGCGGCTAAGCTGAGACCACCCATTCGGGGAATTTAAAATTCAAAATTATAAATTCAAAAATTATAAATTCAAAGTTTTTGGTGAATCGCAGGGATTGAAGTCGCTGTAGGTTCAGGGAAAATATCGGGACAAAGCTGATTTAGAATCACAAAGAAACTTGTACCATCTTTGTACCAAAAATACATGAAATTTTCTTCTAACCATATACTTTTATCTTGGCTACCGCAACTCAATTCTCAGGTTTGGATTCTTGCGGTTGCTCGATTTTTATCTCAGAGTGGTAGCGGTTTTACTTTATTCTATGCTCCGATTTTTTTCGTCAATCAGGTCGGGTTATCAGCAACAGCAGTAGGAATTGGTCACGGTACTGGCTCGCTAGTGGGAATCTTTGGTCGATTTTTAGGAGGATCTCTTGCTGACTCAAAACGCTGGGGGCGCAGACGGACATTATTGTTATCTACTGTGTTTTGTGCGCTGGCTTCGTTTGTATTGGCATTATCTAACAACTTCCCAATGTTTTTGGCTGCTCATTTAGTTATGGGTTTGGGCACTGGTTTATACTGGCCCACAGTTGAAGCTGCCATAGCAGATTTAACAACTAATGAGCAACGTAACGAAGCATTTGCTGTCACAAGGTTAGCAGATAGTGCTGGCTTGGGAATAGGGGTATTGTTAGGAGGAGTCTTAATTAGCACGACAGAGCTTTACCGTGCTTTGTTTGTCATTGATGGCATCTCCTATGTGGTGTTTTTTATGATTGTGTATGCTGGACTGAGGGAAACTCGTCATTTTGATGAACAGCATTCTCAACCAGTGCTTCAAGGTTGGAATGCTGCCCTAAGCGATCGCCTACTTCTGGTATACGTTTCGGTCAACATCCTGTTTACCACTTACATCGCTCAGGTAGACAACACAATGCCACTGTATTTTGCTAATTTTGTTTTGGGCAAAACCTTAAAGGGACTGTCACCAACAACGATTAGTGGCTTATTTGCTTGGTATATTTTCTTAGTTGCTCTGTGTCAGTTACCTGCTGTCCGCGCTCTAAATTCTCTAAGCCGCGTGCGTGCCTTAATGATTTCAATAGTATTTTGGGGAGCAGGATTTCTTTTGGTTTGGAGTGCAGGTGTGGCAACGCATGGTCAGCAAATCTTGGCGATTTTAGCGTTATCTGTGATTGCGATCGCCCACGTTACATACAGCCCGTTTGCGACTGCTTTTGTTGCAGAGATAGCTCCTGAATCACTACGGGGTATTTATCTTGCTATTAACGCCCAATGCTGGGGAGTTGGCTTTTTTGTTGGTTCCTTTGTTGGTGGCTTGGCTTTAGATCATCAGAAAGTTGCAAGTCAGACTATGACCTCTGGGTTCACTGCAAATAACTTATGGTTAGCAGCAGCAGCCAGTACTCTTGTTGGTTTTGTGATCTTGAAGACTCTTGATTGGATGTGCGATCGTCAAGAGACCACCTTTATCTGAGAGGGGTACTAATTTTTGTTGAGTGCGCAAGAATACAGAATAGGCGATCAGCATTAAGCCAATCGCCTATTCAAAAACATTTATTCCTTTCAGCTTCACAATGCTTATTGTAGAGATTGTGGAATGCGGTCAGAACCGTACTTCTGCTGATGCCAATACGGATAAATCGGTGGTACTGCACTGACCGAATGGAGTTGTTTCAATTCGTCCGATGTCAGTTCCCAATTTGCTGCTGAGAGATTATCTTTGAGCTGCTGCTCATTACGGGCTCCAATAATGACCGATGTAATACCAGGCTGACGCAAAAGCCAATTGAGCGCTACCTGAGCAACGGTGACTCCACGATTACGAGCTATTTCATCCAAAGCTTCTACAATATCGTATGCTTTCTCCACGTCACTAACCGTTCCAATATCACCAATCGTCGCCCGTCGTGTTCCCTCTGGTTCTGGTTGACCGCGACGGTACTTACCGGTGAGGAAACCGAAGGCGAGCGGACTCCACACAAGGATACCAACACCTTGGTCGAGACCAAGTGGAATAAGCTCATACTCCAACTCTCGCGCTACAAGCGAGTAGTAGACCTGCTGTGATACATAGCGCTCTAATCCCAATCGCTCCGACACGCTCAGTGCTTTCATTAAGTGCCAAGCTGAGTAGTTGGAACAGCCAATGTAGCGAACCTTTCCACTGCGGACGAGATCATCCAAAGCTCGCAGCGTTTCTTCAAGTGGAGTGAGCGCATCGAACCCATGAACTTGATACAGGTCGATGTAGTCAGTACCAAGCCGTCGTAAACTATCCTCACAGGCGCGGATCAGATGATATCGTGATAGACCGAGATCGTTCGGTCCCTGCCCCATACGTCCGTACGCTTTGGTCGCGATAATTGCTTCAGAGCGACGCCTACCAAGAGCTTTACCGAGAATCTCCTCCGAGAGTCCTTGTGAGTAAACGTCTGCGGTATCGAAAATATTAACACCTGCTTCAAGACAAATCTCAATCAAACGTTGGGCTTCATCGACTTGGGTTTTCCCCATATGCTCAAAGAAGTTACTGCCGCCAAAAGTCATTGTGCCAAAGCTTAAAACGGAAACTTTGAGACCAGACTTGCCTAAAAACCGTGTTTCCATCGTCTTTGCTCCTTGGAATCATGACGAGAGCGCGAACCAATCGAACATTATCCCACAAAACACATACTCTTTGACGTTTTTTCTCACTCAGACCACCTATCAAAGCATAACGGGAGCGTGAGAACCCCTACCTTTTTAATCCGGGGCAGGAAGGAGAGCACGACAGGTTTTAACCCGTTGTTTCTCTGGTATTATTCTTGAAGGTACGCCCTTGGCGATCCATACAGGGCAACCACCGGACTCCTTTGGGTAGAAACGTAGTCTTTGGACTGTACCGTAGTCTGCGGTGGGCGAGGGTCTTACACGTAAAAAAGTTGGGCAGCCTTTGTTTGTTGATCTGTCGGCGTAGAAGGGTACTCGTAGTAATAAGGCTGCCCAACTTTTCCCTTGGACAATGCGTGGACGCCCAAAGTGGACGTAAAATCAAAATGCCTGCGGAGACGGTAGTAGCGGGGACTGATTTTCAGTCTAGTTAAGAGTCTAAGAAACAGGAATTAGGGTGGAAATGTACGGATGCCGCCTACATTGGAACATCCTTTAAGAATCCCCGTGCATTTATGCCGGGGAGTACGTCAAGCAGGATAGAAGACCAGCGTCCGCAGCTCGATGCTCTCACGTGGCTCTGCGTCTTTTGGGCTCGTCGGGTCCTCGAAGGAGGTGTGGGCGGCGAACCGCGCCGGACCATCCTCTGCGGAGTCGAAGCACTTAATGAACAGCACCTCGTTCGGTTGCATTTGCGGAAAGTAGAACCATCGGTGAGTCGGGTTGTAGGTGACAGCGTAAGTCTCGCCAACGCGATCGCGGTACACAAGGTCGCCAGCCACCAGATCCGTTGGCGCGATGCTTTGCGCGTCGCACACCGCCAATGGGGACTCCAGCACTGGTCCGGCGATGGGTCGCCAGACGTTGACCACACTGAACCGATGCTGCAGAAGCACTTCGGGGTTGTCCGTCCCAAGCGCTGCCAGCACGGCGCGCGCACGACTATAGCCAGACTTGGCGGTGAAGTCGTTGTGTACGCGCTTTACTGGCTCCTTTGCGCTGTTATCGCCCTGCTTCGCCCGCCGAGCGTTACGGACGTTGTGATCGAACACGACCACCTTGGCTGCGCCGGTTACATCCGCCAAAAGCTGCTCAGCTTCTCTGTAGTAGACGCGGCGCACCTCGTCCTCGTCGTAGAAGTCGCGGACGGCGCTCTTGTGTGTGGCGTAAGCGAAGCCCTCCCGATCCAGGGATAGGTTAAGCGCGATCGCTCGAGCATTGCGGATCGGCAGCGTGTGCGCCTCGTACGTCCCGTTCTGTCGTGGAACCCCCACCGGCGGTTCGTAGGTGTAGTTGACAGGCTTTTCTGCCATCGGGGTAAGGTAATTGAGGACTGCCTCAACGTGCGGGAAGTCCTCGAAAACAGGTCTGTCTAGCTCGAAAACTTGGCGCTCTTGGCTCATGGGTTGCATCCTCCTGGAGTGATCAGGTCACATTGATCGCAGCGAAAGTGTCAGATTTTGGTACTCTTTTATGTTAGTGAATTCATTTTTTGGTCGCTAACCACGCTTTAACAGACCATTGCCCTATTTTTGAGCTGCACCAACGGCAGTGGGTTTACCGAGAACCTTGGCAAATCGTTCCAAATAAAAGCTCACAGGATTTTCAACTGCCCCAACTGACTCGCGCGATCGCACAGCATTCCACCATTTCTGCAAGCGAGCTGTTTCTGGTGGCAAGGTGAAATTGCGGAAGTGTTCCAGAACAGGCAAGCGTTCAAACCAGGGATAAAAGCTGATATCGACTAAACTCAGCGTCTCTCCTAACCAGTAGGAACCATCACCAGATAACTTGCCTAATCCTTCTTGCTCAATGTACAACAGTGATTCTGTAAACTCTGTTCGTCCCTGTTCCTGTTCCTGAGCATCTTTACCGCGCAGAAATTTGTTAAACGCAGGTACAAAGCGAGTGTTGGCGTAGTCGATCCAGATCCGGGCTTTCGCTTTCGCTCCAGGATCGCGGGGCAATAGGGGTGGTTCTGGGAAGACCTCATCGAGATATTCATTGATGATGGCAGACTCATAGATCTCGATATCCCCATGTTTGATGGCAGGGACTTTACCATAGCGCGAAATCTGCGTGAACCCATCCGGTTTGTTCTGTAAATCAATTTCAATCGGGGTAAAGTCAATTCCTTTTTCCAGCAAAACAACACGGGTTCGTTGGGAGAAGGTAGAGGCTTTGGCGAAGTAAAGTTGTACGGTGCTCATAGAATGCTTTCCTTGTAAGTATTGCGATCGTAGGCTGATATTCTCTTGTTGCACCGATGTGGGTTAGCGCAACTCAAATGACAGCCGTATATAGAAGCAAACTGAGTTGACTCTTTGGAGTCAAATAATTTGGTTGGCAGGCATCTACACCAGCATAACTATAATACGGTTTATTGGTAGACTTTTCGTATTATATATCATGAGTATTTCATGTCTTTCCTAAAATACAAGTCGAGGGGCTGCTACATGAATACTGCTTTCCTATTTTGAATTTTGAATTTTGAATTGTCTAAGCGTCCCCACATTAAGATACGCTTATATGGAAAAAAGAATGGACGCTCATCTTCTAAATACTTCATCAACTTCTGGGTGTACCGTTCCACAAATCGCTCGTAAGTCTCAGCATCTAGCCGCTGCTGATATGTTGTGAGCAGTGTCCCACGATACCATTCTATGACTGCTTCTCGTGACGGCAGCACATGTCCGTAAATTTGTAGCCTCACCTCTTGCTCTACAAATCCCAACTTATAAAGTAACCTTGCGTAATCCTCTGGCGTCAGAACCTCTAAGCGCCGCTTATATCCCCCCAGTTCCTTGCTAAACTCCTGTGCTGTCTCTGCTGCGACAATATGGACTGGTTCTGAGTCCATCGCTGGGATTTGTACAGCAAGTTGCCCACCAGGTTGCAGTTTGGCACTTAACTTTTCAAACAACGCCTCGTGTCCCGTAACCCACTGCAAAGCCGCGTTGGAAAACACCAAATCAAACTTTCCTGGAACGGGATCATCCTCAATGTGTCCAAACTCAAACCGCAGCCCATCTCCCTCAAACTGACGTGCTTTCAGCAACATCTTCTCTGAAGCATCCAACCCCACCGTTTCCCGTGCTGCTAGCTTCTGATGCAGATACTGTGTCAACTTTCCCGTCCCACATCCCAAATCCAGAACTCGCCAGCCTTCTTGCCCACGTACCATGTCTGCTAAATCGTAGAAAGGGCGGCTTCTTTCTTGTTGAAATCTTTCATATACGTCTGGATTCCATGTATCTTGCATCTCGACACCCTATTTTTGATGTAGACGACAAAAAACGATAGGTCAAGGATACCACTGGTGATTTAGTATGAGCGCCGACAGCAGGCAGACTACAGAATACTTCAATTAAGCCCAATTGCGTACTACGACAATTTTGAACCTGGTTTCACCAGACAAATCGTAATCTAAAGAGCCGTAGTGTTGCAAAGACCACTCCCGCAAATCTTGAATCGCACGGGCAAAGATGTCATCCGGGAGGTGCCAGCTATGGCGAGTCACCTTATTTTCATAATATTTGAGCAATTTTCCTACAGTTAGTTCAGATGCCCATCTGGCTGCAACAACTGTTTCCAAAGTTGCTCCTTGTTCGCGCAACTCTGTTAAAACTTCTTCTTCTATTGCACCGTAGCGGGGTAAAGGATAACCATAGCCAGCGATGATAGCTTCCCAACGTTGGTGAAAATCAAACTTGCCTTGATTGATATCTTCACTGCCTTTGGTGTAATCAAGAGTACCGTGAGTGTATAGGTAAATACTACCTGGCTTCAAGACACGACGAATTTCTGCCAGCGCTTGCTTCCAAGCTGAAACTAAATGAAACACATGAACAGTCAGTGCTACATCGAAAGAGTTGTCAGCAAATGGCAAAGAAGTTGCATCTGCCTTGATTGCTGTTAATCGGTAGGAGATACCTTCTAGCTTGCGGTGCAACTCAGCTAACATCTTTTCTGAGATATCTACACCAGTGTAAGAATAGCCTCTTTTCGCAATTGGGACAGCAATTCTGCCAGTCCCAATACCTGTTTCAAAAAATTTCGTTTCTGCTGTTGGTGAAACTAGGTTGAGGATAAAATCAGTCACTTGCTCAGAGATTCCTGGCGGTAATCCTCGTGTTGCATCATAGATATCAGAAACTCGGTCAAAAGAAATTGTCGAAGTCATAATCTTTTATCCTTTCTTGATAGTTATTGAAGGCAAACACAGTCAACTGACTAATAAAATTGCACTTTGCCAAGTTTTTTTAGGGCAAAGAATAATGAACTCATATGTAATGCTTGCAGAAAAACACCATTCTCAATTACTTCGATTAATTTATTTAGGGGCAATAAAACTACATCAATATGTTCTGTTGCATCTAACTTTAAAGCAGCTACAAGTTCTACATCTGTTGCTAAAAAACAATGCGTTAGATTAGTATGATTAGCTGGATTTGGTGATAGTATACCAGTTTCAATAAAATTATTGCTCGTGTAACCGGATTCTTCCAATAACTCGCGTTTCGCTGCCTCAAGTGGTGAAACATCTTCTGCCTCTACAGCACCGCAAGGCAATTCTAAAACTGTTTCTTTAAGACCGTGGCGATATTGCTTTACTAATATAACTTCCTGATTTTTTGTTAAAGCTACCACATTTACCCATGTTGGATATTCAAGAACATAATAGGGCTCAACTATTGTTCCATTAGGCATTTGGCAAGTATCAGCTCGTACTGTAATCCATTTGTCTTTCACTACATACTTAGACTTTAATAGAATCCAATCAAATGAATGCACTATACTTAAACCTCTATTTTTTGCTTGTCGCAGTAACTATTTCTAATGATTAGACTTCTTGCATTCATTCCAAAAAAAAGAAGAATGAACCACAGATGGACACAGATGGACACAGATGGAACTCACATTCCGCAATCTTGTCTATTTAAAATCGGGGAAAGGTAGTGCTACCATCGGATGTCATCTCTACTCCTTCACCAATACTTCTCGCAGCATAATTGCCAAATCCTGCAATGCACGTTCACCATCCCCCACAAACGTTGTGCCATGCATTGTAGCCAGTGTACGCGGCTTGAGTGCTGCCAACTCCTGGAGAATGCGATTGGTATGTGTTGTGTACGGTATGTAATTGGGAAAGGGACTTGCTTCGTAATCGACGATTGTTTTACGCGATCGCTCGATAACATCAGACTCAGTTATTGGCTCCACATCTCCAAATTGGTGGAATAGATCTGAGCACAGCAGTGTCTTATGGCTCGTTTCAAAGAGCAGCCCTGCGTCCCAACCGTGGGGGACTTGTGGTGTATGGTGAAAATGAAAGTGATATTTACCAGTGTTCAACACTTGCGCGTGTTCCATACTCTTTGCCGGACGAATCGCAAAGTCGTCCACACTCACAAACGCTGCTACAGGACTACAAATTGTCTGAGCATTTGGTGCAATGGAAAGCCATTCATTGAGCGATCCACACTCGTCCGCTTCAAAATGGCTGAAGCTAATCCAACGAATTTGGGATGGATCAATGATCCCCGCGACTGCATCATGAACCAGTGGAAACATCCCTTTCAAACCCGTATGAAACAATAGTGGTTCTTCGTCCTTCACCAGAAACTGGTTGAACTGAAGGTCTATCTTTGAGTCATAGGTTGAGATGCGATAGATATCTGGGGCAATTTCGGTAATGGTAGTCATAGTTGTAAGTTGTGAAATTCATATTGGCAACAATGAAAGATGTGCCAAAACCACTTTTTCATTCCTCCATTTTTTAGCTCATTTTCAGCATTAGTTAAACGATGTCTGTTACTAAAATTCACTGTACCGGCGCTCTAGAGTGATGAAAACTGTGTGTTATTTGCTTTCATCACCCAATTAGGGGCTAAACCAGCAAAAGCGCCGCTTTCTCAAACACTTCTCTTCGCTTACCGTAAGAAATGGCAGCAGCTTGAGCAGCAGCGACTAAATGACGCGATCGCCACGGAGTGCGTGTTGTGTAAAACTCTTCTACAGTCGCCTGATGGTGTTTCAAGGCGTGCAACTCAGTAAAATTATCTTGACAGGCAATCTCAGCAAGGCGCACGATTAAGGCAGTAGCATCATAACCCAAATTGGCATATTGCTGAGCTAGAGAAACGGTATTCTTGACCTCTGGTACCGCACGCATTAGCCCTAAGTTCCTGACTTGAGACCAATCTGTTGGGGGCTGCGAGTAAATACTCTCAGAAAGCGCCGCTAGCAGTTCTGGTTGACTGCGTTTGGGAAGTGCAGCGACTGCTTCAGGCGACGGTTGAGGACTAGGTTCCATACGGTTTTCGGTCGTGCGAACCTCTGGTCCAGTATGCCACGTTAACAGCGCTAATAACTTGTTGCGTAGGCTGATCCCCTCAAGTTGCAAGAGGTAGCGGCGCACATTGATCCCTGTGTGCAGATGCACATCCATCGGGTTTCCTGTGAGGGAGCGTAAAAACAAGCCTGCTGCACCTATCGATAGGGCTTCACCTGCTCCAGCTAGCGAGAGTCCTTCAGATAAAGCTTTAGCCAGTGTTTCAGGAATTTCAGCGTAGGTATTGATTTGGGCGATCGCCTCACCTAATTGACCTACTGCTACAGTTTCATCAGCATCTGTGTGGAGACGCAAAGGTCGCTCAAGCAGCTCATATTTATCAAGCAGCGCTTCATATTCATCCAAGGAGGGCGGTGCGGGAAAGCGGGTGACGTAGCGCACAACTGGACGCATCAAAATAGGAGTGTACTCAGTACCTAACCATTCCAACGCCCGCCAGGTATACAAAGGAAAAATGAAGTAATGGTCATCCAGCAGGTTTTTTGGAATAGCTACCGTAAGCAGCAAATCAAGGACTTCCACAGGTGGGAGATTTTGCCACAGCCAGAGAAAGTAGTGATCTGCAGCGTTGTACAGACCCAGTTGCACAGCTTTCAAGAAGGCTTGTTTAGTTTCTTCCACGCCTCCTGCACTTACTGGTTCAAATTCCGGTAGCACATAAGGACCCATATTTGGGTGATGAATATGTTTGTTGGAAAGCGCGACGTGTTGCACAACTGGTACGAAACGCAACTCGCCGGAGAGTCGCTCGATGATATGGCGAATGGCATGCAACCCGGCTAACGGATGCAATGGACCGCCATGATGACCAGGGGGTATATCTGATGAGCGCACAACAGCCAAAGCAGAGGCTGTGAGGAGAGTTTTAATCGGTAAACCAGTTTTGAGTTTGGCAAGGGTTTGTTCAACAAGATGAGCGGGATCGGTTTCCTCAACAAACTGCACCAAGGGTTCTATCTCGGCGGAATACTGCACGCGCTTATGCATAAATTCTCCTTGTTGCTTGCTACAAAAAGACCTGTTGGTTTGCAGGTAGTCGCTTAAACTCCAGGAGTCTGCCCGCCATCAACGTGAATTTCCGCTCCTGTGATAGAAGAAGCAAGATCTGAAACCAAAAATAGAGCCAGCGCCGCAATTTCGTCTGGCTGAACAATTTTCCCTAAAGGAATAGCTTTAATTGATTCCGCCTTCGCCTCATCCACGCTGATACCACGAGCTTGGGCATTCTGCTCAGCTAAACGCTCGGCACGCTCAGTGGCGGTGAAACCGGGCGAGATGGCATTAATGCGAATATTGTGGAGGGCTAACTCTTTAGAAAGTCCTCGGGTGAAGTTCAGTAAGGCAGCATTTGTTGTACCACCTGCTAGAAAGTTAGGACGAGGCGTGCGTCCAGCACCACCGACAATGTTGACAATCCGCCCATCGCGCCGCTTAATCTGGTCAGGGACTACGGCTCTTACTAAGCGAATGTAGCCCAATAATTTCAAGTTCCAAGCATCCACAAAGGCTTCGTCGCTTAATTCAAGAAACGCTCCTGCACGGGCTGAACCAGCGTTGTTGATTAAGATATCAATCTGACCGAAGCGTTCAAGGGTAGTAGAGACGACCTTTTCAACATCATTTGCTTGAGTCAGATCAGCACTGATGGGGATCACTTCACCACCCAAAGTAGGCTGTGCTTGGATAGTACTGACTGCTTTCTCCAGTCGTTCTGAGTCACGGGCAGCGATCGCCACACGAACGCCTTCTCTATACAGAGCTTTGGCTGTGGCTAAACCAATACCTGCACTTCCTCCTGTAACGATCGCCGCTTTACCTGATAGTTGTAGATCCAGGCTCACTGCGTACCTCCTTATATTGTTTAATTCGAGATCTTAATTCGAGATATTATTTAATCCGAGATGTGTAAAACAGCCTTGCCAGCATAGCGTCTGTCAAGTAATTTCTGTGCTAAGTCTGCGACTTGCGTCCAAGGAGCTTCCACTTCAATATAAGGACGCAACTGACCTGCTGCTACTAGATCCGCAAGCCGTTTCAGCCCCACTGCTGCTGATTCTCGTTTCAACTCGTCGAACAAAATCAGACCGTACAAGCTTGCGCCACCAGTCCCGTAGAAGCGGGCAGCATTAAACGTCACTTCAGATCCACCTGACGTTCCAAATAGCACTAACACTCCGTCCTGTGCCAATAAGCCAAGAGCCGTTCCAAGTATATTTCCGCCCACCGACTCCACAATCAAATGATAGGGACCATACTCGCTTGCTGGTGAGAGGTCTTCGCCAACAACGACTGAGTGTGCTCCTGCTTCTTTGACCAAAGCCTCTTGGTCTGAGCGACGAACGTGTGCCACAACGTGCGCTCCTGAAAGCCGCGCCAATTGAATCGCAAAATGCCCTACTCCACCCGATGCGCCTGTAATTAACACAGGGCGACCCAAAAGCGAACCACCTTTTAGTAGAGCATGGTATGCAGTTAATCCAGCTACAGGCAATGTGGCAGCTTGAGCAAACGATACCGAAGCTGGCAGTTCAGCTAAAGCATCGGTGGAAACGCTTACCAGTTCTCCCCAAGCACCAGAACGGCGAAAGCCTACCACACGCGCCCCCTGGGGAGGACCTGAGCCATCAGCAGCAGGAGTTTCAACTGTACCTGCCAAGTCCCAACCAGGCTGCCAACCTGCTTCAGCAGTGGTGGAACGCCTGACCTCACCTCGATTCAGGGAAATCGCTGCAACCTTGATTAATGCTTGATTTGGAGCAGGCGTTGGTGCTTCTACCTCACGGAGTGCTAAACGCCCTGGCACATTCGGGTCAACAATGACAGCACGTATTTTGCCCATATAAAATATCCTGCCTTAAGTGCAAAACTGAAGTCTGGATGTTGTCTGAATTTCTGGATAAGTGGCGCTTTGTTTGGTGTGTGCAATACGTACCCTAGTCTCTCGTGACTCTGAACCTCTTTGACTAGGTCAACAACATTTGTTAATCTACGGTAAGTTTATCAGTTTTTTGTACATAAATTCTGTAGAATAAACAGTATCACAAACAGCTACAACAAGCAAGTGTTTGATAATATTAGTAAATAATTAAGCCGTCATTGAGTTTTTGATTACGAATAATTAAGATTCGCGCTCATTTTATCGAATTAATATTATGCAACTGAAAGAAACAATCACAAAAGAAACGGATAATCGTCCTCCTGTGGCGATCGCTCATGTGAAATTAACTGTGACTGATGTTTCAATCGCTACCGATTTCTTCCTCAAGTTAGGGCTACGGCACGTCACTCACTCAGAAGAATTCGCAGTTTTGGAATTACGGGGAGGCACGCACTTAGTGTTGAGAAAGACTAAAGAAGCGATCGCTCCTGGAACAAATGCGCCCTTTGATTTGATGGTGGATGATGTTTTTGTGACACGAGATGCTTTGAGTGAGTTAGGATTCACTCCTTCTGAAATTGAAACGGGGAGAGTACACAAATCATTTACCCTTTCAGGACCAGATGGCTATCTGTTTACACTGACTTCTTCACATACTGGAGGCAGAGTTGTTTAATCCTTTTTAAGGGTACTCAACCTGCTAAAACTCTACGACTTCATCTTTGTCATGACAACGACCCGAGTATCTACATTCAGCACTTGCACTCCTTTGGACATAGCTGTCATTGGTACTCTCCAGTGTGAATGACCGCAAATAACTAATAAATTACTCCCTTTTGTGAGTTCGCCACGAATTGACTCATTCCCTATCAATCTAGCTTCTGCATCGTTGGGACCTTCATGCAGAATTAAAATGTCTGGTGACTCGTTGAGTAATTCCTGTACAAGTTTTCTAAAATCTTCTTCAGAACGACGGAAAGGTTTAGTTGTCTTACCAATAATTCCTGAAATTCCGGCGATGCGAATTCCATCAAGACAAGTGACGTCGCCATCTAAATAATGTATACCTTGCCCATTTTCAAATGTATACATTTCTTGTGATGTTTTTCCAAAACTGTCGTGATTTCCTCCTACCCCAGCAACCCAACGAAAACGACGACTAAAAGCTTGCCAAACTTCACGGACATCTCCTACACCACCACGCTTATCTATTTTTGCGTAAAAATCTCCTGCTAAAATGACACCCGTTGTTTGTGGCGATGGAATTTTTCCCGACTCTGCCAAGTTTTCTAGTTCTTCACTCACAAGATGACCGAGAAGGCGGTGATTGGTCGGGTCAATTCCCTGTAGATCGCTGGTGGCGATGATAGCTTCCAACCCATCTGGTAGTGAGTCAACTTTTGCTAACAAAACAGGCAAAACTCTGTGAACTATACCAACACCACTAGGTGAATGGCTAATAAATGGTATTAGATGAATGGGTCGTTCAGAAATAGAGGTTATAGCAGTTTTCGTTCGGATATGGTACAAAGAATCATGGGACATGGTATGATCTCGAGAATGCCTATCCGGGCTTGACTCATCGGGTAGAAAGGTTATTTATAAATCTCTATAAGGAATTGAAATAGAGACGGTTTATCGCGAGGGTGACAATTAGGATATTGCCTGTATATGGTGTTACTTATCCGGTTGACAATCCAGCAGTTGTTAGCTTATTCACCATCTGGTTCAACTTATAAACGTCTTCGCCTATTTCTGCGACAACAGGGTGTTCTTGTTCTGTGGAAGCTCTTCAAGCGACCCTAGCATTCTAGGTAGCACCGATAAGTGACTACCTACCAGTCTACATCTTGCCTTTGCCACTGCAATAGCTTCTTGTTGTACTTCCCTGTTGTTCAGATTTTGCATCGTCACTGCTTTAGTATAAAAGAGTATACTCTTGACGTCATCTATTGGAAACTGGTTCCAGATAGAGGTGGCAACAGAACTATGAATTTGAGGATAACACAGAACGCAGAACTTAAAATTTCCCCACGGAACTGATGAAACTTCAACTGTGGGCGATGAGAGGTTTATATTTGCATTTAAAATTGTTTTAGCAAAATGCCTCAATTTAGGCAACGAATTGCCTCACCTCTTTGGGAAAACCTAGATAGTATGTACACATACGGTACTTGGACGGGTCATCTTTAGCAGTACGATTGGTTTGATATCTGCATTAGCGTTTATTGTAGAACCAGCTTGAAAAAGCTGATGAGACTCCCGTCTCATTTTTGGCTCAAGTTACCTTACATTGATTCAGCCCTAACAACACCTAAAAACGCAGCTATACAAGATTTGTAGAGGTTCAGCAACGTGTGGAACGTGGTAGCATGAACTTCTCCCCAAACAGCGGAAATTCACCGCGAACCATTAGCAACGAATCACCATTAAGTCGGTGAGGAAATGCTTGAACTTCAGCATTCAGGCGTTCTGGAGTGAAATAGATTTCTACTTCCGTTAGAGCTTGGGGTATCCTTTTAAGGATGTCCTCTAAAGTACAAATCTTTGTTCCTAACAAGTCGAATAACTTGAGTTTCGTATTTTCTATTTCTATGCAAAGGATGACATCCAAGTCTTCAGCATAGTGCAGAGGGTTGCTTCCTTCGTTGACGCAAAATACGGCTTTCTCCTTTACTATCCCCAGAATGTCAGAGACAGGTTCGCGTGTCTCCAAAAGTCTTTGTAACAATTTGACATCATCGATATTGTTAGTATTTAGCAAGCGCAAGCCATGAGTACCGCCTAGAGTATTGCACTTTGAGATGAAAACGTGTTCTTGGACAACGCGAAAGCCAAACGGTTCGTATAATTCAGGTTGTGCTGTGGTTAGTACCAGAGTTTTGTATCGCTTGTCGCAGTAGTCTAGCACCTCTTGCATGACTTCTCGGTAATAGCCGCGTCGTCGGAACTCAGGACGCGTACACACTCCGTGAATTCCTCCAACTGTCACCATTTCGCCCATCAGTTGCATGGGAATTTCCACAACTCCCACATGAGTGATGGCGAGATCATCCTGGAAGCGCATGAATGGGGTCGAAGCCTCTTCCCACGGTGCGCCTAGCTTTCTCGCACATTCTGCAGCATTGCTGATTTCAAGTTCAGGAAACACAACTTCTAGGAGGTTAAACAGGCGACTGCTTAAGGTTGGGTCTTTTGAGAATGACCGCTGGAAGCGATACTGGTTCATAATTTCCAGACTCGAAAAAGATCTTTTTATATTACATATACTACAAAAAAGGATTGAAGTTAACAGGGCGTAGACACATATAGGAATCCGCGCAGGATTCGTGAGAAATAAGATCCCCGACTTCTTAGAGAAGTCGGGGATCTGAGGGGTACAACAGCGGCGTAGGCATAACCATATCTTGTAATGAAAGTGTATGTAATTTTATTACAAGATATGAATCCAAAAATCTTGTAGGCTTTGAAGAAGAAAACTTTACAATGAGAGGTCAGTGTGGCACGCAAACGCTTAATTATTGAAATGGGCATGGGAGTGGATCAGCATGGACAGGAACCAACGGTAGCAGCGGCGAGGGCTGTGAGAAATGCGATCGCACACAATGCTTTGCCAGGTATTTCGGAAGTCGCTGGCTTGACTGACCCAGATGATATGATTGTTGAAGTCAAGGTTGCAGTGCCTTACCCGGAGCAAGTACGACAAGACGAAGTTTTGGCTGTGTTGCCTTTTGGTCGCAAAACTCTCACCGTTGAGTCTGGGGGGATGGTGGTTCAGGGTAAAGCAATTGAGGCGCTCAATGATAAAAATGACGAAATGTTAATAGCTGTCGCTGCGGTTACAGTTCTGATTGAAAATGAGTAACCAACCGAAGCCATTTTCAGTTAACAGTAAATATCTTTGCCATGTCGGAGAATAACTCAAAAGCTATCGAAGCCGTTGTTGCTTCCTACTTTGCTAACATTGCAACAATGAACCCAACAGGCTGGGTGGAAAACTTTGCAGAAGATGCTGTGAGTTACGATCCAGTTGGACATCCGCCAACAAAAGTCCATGAGGGGTTTCGGGAGTTTATTGGGCAATTGCAAGCCGCATTTGAGAAGCTAGAACCAACAACAGAGCATATTTTCGTCGCAGGCAATGAGGCAGCAGTAAAATGGACAATGGAGGGTTAGAAGCTGTGAATTAATTCCTGCTCATAGCTCGTCATGTCTCATCATTTTGATGAGTATTTTCTGCAATAAGTTGATTAATGTACTGCCGTAAGCGTTCCTGCCAATTGGCAACAGACTTAAGCTTCTCTCTTACTCCCGGCAACACTTTTATCTGTACCGGGACTTTATCGTATGGCACTTGATTATCTGGTTTAAACTTTATTGTCGGCATCCCATTTGAGGTAAATATCTAGTATACTAGATAATATAAACCATTGAGTCAGTACCGTGTTATTGGGTTTCAAAACAGAATTAAAACTTAATAACCAACAGCGCACAGCATTGATGAAGCATTGCGGTGTGGCTCGTCATGCTTGGAATTGGGGACTCGCTTTAACAAAACAAATATTGGATCACAACAAAGTCAACCCCGACTCCAAAATCAAATTTCCTACTGCCATTGACTTGCATAAGTGGTTGGTAGCATTGGTGAAATCAGATCAGCAATGGTACTACGAGTGCAGTAAATCCACACCACAGCAAGCGTTAATGGCATTGAGAGAAGCTTGGAAACGTTGTTTTAACAAAACAGCGGGTACACCATTGTTCAAGAAAAAAGGAAAGCGTGACTCTTTCACATTGGAAGGCACAGTCAAAATCACGAGGGACAACAAAATTCAAGTGCCTGTGATTGGCGTCCTAAGAACCTATGAACGACTACCTCAAGTATTAACCAAGTCTGCAACAATTAGTCGTCAAGCTGATAGATGGTTTATCAGCTTTCGATTTGATGTAGAACAACAGGAATCAAACAATACAGACGTTGTAGGCGTTGACCTCGGTGTCAAGAATCTTGCCACACTCTCTACTGGGGAGGTAGTTTTAGGTGCTAAATCCTACAAAAAATATCAAGCCAAGTTAAGCAGAATGCAGTGGTTGAACCGCAATAAAATTATTGGTTCAAACAACTGGAAAAAAGCGCAGATGGCTGTAGCTCGTCTGCACAGGAAAATTGCCAACATTCGCAAAGACACATTGCACAAGCTCACCACATTGCTTGCTAAGAACCACGGCACAGTAGTGATTGAAGACCTCAATGTGTCCGGAATGATGGCAAACCATAAGCTAGCCAAAGCAATCACTGATATGTCGTTTTTCGAGTTCCGTAGACAGTTAACCTACAAGTGCCAACTGTATGGCTCCAAACTAGTTGTGGTTGACCGATGGTTCCCCAGTTCCAAGACTTGCTCTAATTGTGGAACCAAAAAGCAAGCACTCTTACTATCTCAAAGAGTGTTCGAGTGCGGACATTGTGGTTTTGTTATTGACCGCGATTTGAACGCGGCAATCAATTTGAAGCGAAGCGGTTCCTTTTAGGAACTAGAAAACCGTCAGTTAGACGGAGATAGCCTGTGGACTGGTTGATGCCGACATCTCCAGATTGAAACAGGAAATAAACGAAACTCAACCTCTGTGGCTAGTTCCAGTCATCTTGTTGTATAGAAAAGTCTAGCTATGGGTAGCTTTGGGTAGGTTTTATGTAACGGCATAACAGTTTTTGAAATTGACGATGCTGGTAAGATTCAAACAACTCGCGCTTACTGGAACCCTACAGTGCTATTAGCTCAACTGCGTTCTTAGGGAGTTGACTAATACTCTATTTTAACTCTGCGCTAAACTAGAAGCATCGAGGTGAATATCTCTGGCGGTAAGTCCAATAAACAACTTATCTTCACCACGAACCTAACGATGTCTCAAAACGATAACGAATCACTCCAGATTCAGGAGATAAATAACCTCAGACCAGTACACTTCGCTGACTTAATCAGAACTGCACAGTTAATTTTCGACCCTGGTAAGGGAGTATCTGGAATACACAGAGAAATTGATTGGAAAGAGTTCGGCGTTCCTGATGATGTCGCACAAAATTTGAAAGCGCTTGGTCAAGAGTATCAGTATGCATCTCCCCACGTACCCATTGAAAAAGTTTGGAGTCAATTAACTCCAGAAACTCGTATTTGGTTCATTAAAAATAAAAATGAATTGTGGCGGTTTGAAGAAGCTTTCCCGGCTCTTGACGAAGACTAAAAATCTGGAGAGCCCAAATCGACAAACTTTGTTAGACCAGTTTTGGGCTCTCTCACTGGTTGAAACTTGGTTTGTCAAACCACTCAGACAATTTCTCAATATACAAAAAAATAGCTGCACATCTTTACTTTAGTAAGTCACAATAAAGATGTGCAGCTACGGGAGGCTATACTATGTCTCGTTTAACACAAATTCTTCAGAATTCTTTTATTCGCCTTGCAGCTTTTTTCTCTGTTGTTTTCAGAAATATCTTTAATTTCCTGGGAAATGTCTTTGGTTTCTTTGGTAAACTCTTTGGACTTTCCAATTCTGGTTCTGGATATTTCCTAGAACCTGATTCAGCACAGGGTATAAAACGAGAGACAACACAAGAAAAAATTGAAGCTGAAGTTACAAAAGCTCTTGAAACCCCTACCGCTTATCGGCGTCGTCCTAATCCTCAAATGGACTACTACCGGAAAATGGCTCAGGAGGTGAAAAAGAGCTAGGCTAAAGAAAGCTGTTGACTAGGTTTCATGAAAAGTTAGGGGGCGATCGCTGTTTGCGGCGATCGCCCCCTCAATTCTATATATATTAGCCGCAGCGAAATGACTTGATTGTTAATCCTCTGAATGAGCATCTGCTGCTTGTAAAGACTTTTCAAAAGCCATCAGTTGTTCCACGTTACGCAGGAAGTAACCATTCATCGTCGCAGCAGCTAGTAGCCTTCCAAGATTTTCGCGATTGGTGGTAATGAGTACGTTAAAGTCTTCTGATGGTAGGTTTCCCAACATACTTACAATAGTACGTTCCATTGCCTGAAGCACGTCAGGAGAAGATGGCTTGGAAAGTTGGGTAACTGTCTGTGGACTCATAGATTGAACATACTGCCACAGCAAGTTGTTTCCCGAAGCCTCGCCAAAAGATTCTGAGTTGATATTTGACAAATTATTCACGGTAGTAACCTGCAAATTGCAAAGTTCACTATACTTCTAAAAACTACTTTAGCAAGGTTGTTGTTATTCCTAAGTGAGCTTAACCGAACTCACTCATGACGGTTTTATACACTAAACCTAAAAATATATAGAAATATTTGAATTGGAGTAGCCATAATCAATTTTCTATGGCTACTCCAAAATTTTAGACATCGTTTAATCAGTAGTATTAGAAGCGAATGATTCCGAAATAAGCACTTGCAGCAACAAGGATAATTGTTAAAACCCCGATTGTAACACTGGTGACAAATTGCACAGAGGTTTTTTTATTGAGTTCCTCTTTGCTCTCATGCTGGGAGGTAGACACAGCGTTGTTGGAATTGCTTGCTTTGTTAGTTGTCATGGCTTGTAAATATGGTATTGTTTATCTCTGTTCACTTTCTATTTTGCTTCACCTACCAGAAACTTCATCTAGCTTTTGGACTATCAAAAATTGTATAAAAATGCTGAAAAAATAATAAGTATTTTGGCAGTAGAAATTTACCTTTTCATACCGTTGCTCTATGAAGATACACAAAAATTAACCTCCCTATAGTCCCCGCAATGGTTTGGGGGAAGGAGAGTGCCGGGGGGTAAATAAAGTCCAATGTCACAGAGAATTGGTATAAGTAGGAAGGCACAAATAAACACAACTATGTGAAGAAAGATTAAGTCAAGAAAGATTAAAATTTTGAAACACTCTTCCCTTCTGCCTGATTTCTATGACAAATATTTATCTACCCTGCCTTATGAGGTAGAGGGAACTCAGGACAGAAGGCAGCAGGTTTGCAGTTGAGCTTAGCTGTTTTGGTAGTTGTGTTATTTATATAAGTTGATCTACTTGCTCCACTCCTCAAGTTGGAAAGTGAATCAATCTCGAGTAAAATAATATACTAATGATTTATAATATGCTGAAAATCAAAGATTTATATATTAACTAATAATTAATAATTCGTAACTCATCATGATCAATCTAATTACGAGTTACGAATTACAAATTACAATTTTTAATTATTATTAAATAGTTCTGCGAGCGAATGAATGCCAAATGAAGATAGCAAGCAGTGCGCCGATAACAGCTAAAGCCAAACCAGGGAGGCTAAAAGTAGGAGCAGCTAGGGCTAGTCTTCCAGTAGCCAAAAGAACTCCTAGACTTCCACCGATAAAAGCACCAACGATTCCCAACAAGATAGTAGCAAGAATTCCACCACCTTGATAACCAGGATAGATAGCTTTAGCAATTGCACCAGCTAAAAGCCCTAAAACTACCCATGCAATGATGTTCATTTCTTAAATACCTTCCATTCCTCTGGCCGATAATGTTAATTGAAACATTAGAAAATTTTTTATTCATCTTTCATAAGAAATAAATTTCAAAACCTTAAGGAAGAGTATAGAGGAAAGGCAATTACTAACTAGCTTGATTTTTGACTGTTGGAAAAAAAGTATTGAAATTATGGCTGAGGTTATAAGTTTGTCAGAAATTGGTGAGTCAAGATGGTTCTAAACCTATAGTGACATGTATCCAAATGTTACCTACAGTACAAGGAGTAAACAGACATGACTACAGCTAGAACTCAGGATATCCTTTCATTAATTGAAGCCGAGCATCGTCAAGTTGAACAACTCTTTACAAAAATAGAAACTGCTGAAAACACCAAACTGTATGATTACTTTAATCAAATTTACAAAATGTTGAACTTGCACACAAGAGCTGAAGAATTTGTCTTCTACCCAGCAATGCAAGAGTATGAAGAAACAAGAAAATATATTCAAGAAGCCCAAGAAGAACACGAACAAGCGAAAGCGCTTTTAGAAGAACTGAAGGTCCTCAAACCGACCGAATCTGAGTTTAAAACAAAAATGAGTGAGCTAAAAAAAGCGGTTCAGCACCACGTACAAGAAGAAGAAAGGGAAATTTTTAGCGCTGTCCGTAAGTGTATGAACCAAAAACAACTGACTCAACTAGGTCAGGAATTTCAGGAAGCTAAACCCAAAATAGAAGAAGATGTTGAAGTGGCAATGACAACTTAGCCCGATGTGGGGCTGTAGGAGTGTAAAGTTTGCAAACTACTACATCCTTTGTGTCCACTCCGTACACTGTAGAAAAGTGACCATTTCAGGATGTATTCTGAGTCAGGTGTTGGTAATTTGGAATAAGAGCTTGCCAACACCCGACTCAAAATGGACAAATTCCCCACCAATCCCCCCATTATTGAACAATTCTGGCAATCTCCCCCAGAACCGATTAACCAAATTCTCGATGCTCCATTGCCACCCACAATTCTGCTCTCTCCTAATAGGGAATGGATGGTGGAGTTAGAAAAGCCTTTATTGCTCCCGATCGCCTTACTTGCAGAAGTAGAAGTTGCTTTGGCGGGATTATTCATTAATCCCAAAACGAACGCACCTGCTCGCCACAACCCTTACGGGAGTATGAAAATAAGGGCGATTGGGCAAAGCCAAGGGGCGATCGCCTCTCCTGAAATAAGCAAAACGGTAGCGCTTCCTGACAACGCCCAAATTGGGTTCTTAAGGTGGTCACCTGATAGTCAAAAACTCGCCTTTACCCTGACTCAAGCAACAGGGCTAGAACTGTGGGTTGTGGATGTTGCTGATTGCACCACCAGGCGATTAACAGAGCCAGTTCTCAACGCTGCGTATGGAGAACCGTACTGTTGGCTGTCGGATGAGACACTGATTTGCAAGTTCATTGAGAGCGATCGCCCTGAGCCTCCCTCTGAACCAGCAGTTCCTCCAGGACCTCTCATTCAAGAAAACTTGCACGCTAAAAGCCCCTCTCGGACGTATACAAATCTACTGCAAAATCGGCATGATGAGGCACTACTTGAATATTACTTAACCTCAACTTTAGAGAAAGTGACGCTTGATGGTCACCGCACTTTGTTAGTATCTAGCAGTCTTATCTATCAACCCATACCCTCTCCTGACAGCAAATTCATTCTACTGGCTACGCTGCAGCGACCGTTTTCTTACCAAGTTCCCATCTCATATTTTCCTAAAAAAATTCAGGTTATTGATGATGCAGGGAAATTAGTCTATGAGGTCGCTGATGTACCACTTTTTGTACGTCGTACAACCAAATTTGACGAAGTGCGGACAGGACGAAGGGGAGTCTCTTGGCGCTGCGATGTACAAGCGACATTGTGTTGGATAGAAGCTTTAGACGAGGGTGATCCGACTTGTGACGTTGCCAAACGGGATGCTTTGTTTGAATTGGATGCTCCGTTTAGCGATACGCCAAAACAACTCTGGCAATCTGAATATCGCTTCCATAGCCTTGCTTGGGGGAAAGAAGATGTCGCCCTGGTTTGGGAACGATGGTACGATACCCGCAAAGAGCGAATCTGGCGCATTTATCCCAAAGCGCCTGAAACCCCGCCGCAACTGCTATTTGACCGCAGCTATGAAGATAAATACACTGACCCTGGGTCAGCATTGATGACTGTAGGACCATTAAGGTACAGAGTGCTGCGCTTTGCACCACAAGGCAATGTCATTTACCTCACCGGACGAGGAGCATCACCCAAGGGGGTATATCCGTTTTTAGATTCCCTAGATTTGGAAACAGGTCAGACGCATCGCCTATGGCAGTGCCAAGATCCTTACTTAGAGGAAATCAGTTATGTGCTGGATGATGAAGCACAAACTGTGATTACTCGTCGCCAGTCTCAAACTGAGCCACCGAATTATTTTCTGTTTAACCTTCGCGATAACCAGCTTCCGATTGCCTTAACTCATTATCAAGACCCTGCTCCTCAGTTGGCTGGAGTCGAGAGTGAGTTGGTGAAATATCAGCGCTCAGATGGCGTGCAGCTGTCGGCTAAACTCTACCTCCCTGCTGGTTATGATCCTACCCGAGATGGTCCTTTGCCGATGTTATTTTGGGTTTATCCTGAGGAATTTAAAGATAAGGAATTTGCAGGACAGATTACGAAACCTGAAAACACTTTCAGCCGTCCCAGCCGTGCTTCTGTTTTATTTCTGCTAACCCAGGGTTATGCACTTCTTTCTGGTCCCACTTTGCCGATTATTGGTGAAGGTGATGCCGAGCCAAATGATACTTACGTAGAGCAATTGATTGCTGGAGCGCAAGCAGCAGTAGACTATGTGGTAGGACGTGGCATTGCCGACCCCAATCATATTGGTATTGGCGGACACTCTTATGGTGCTTTTACAACCGTAAATTTACTAGCCCACACCGATTTATTCCGCATAGGCATTGCCAGGAGTGGCGCTTATAACCGTACCCTGACTCCTTTTGGCTTTCAAGGAGAGCAGCGCAATTTCTGGGAGGCACAACAGACTTACATTCATATGTCTCCTTTTACTCATGCTGCTAAAGTCAAAGCGCCACTTTTACTGATTCACGGGGAAAAAGACAGCAATGCTGGCACATATCCACTACAAACAGAACGGTTGTATGAAGCATTGAAGGGACTAGGAGCAACTGTTCGCTTGGTGGTATTACCTTTAGAAGACCACGGCTATCGCTCTCGTGAAGGGGTTGCTCATGTACTCTGGGAAATGGTGAACTGGTGCGATAAGTATCTGAAATGACCAAAACTGTCTTATGTACTAACTCATAAATGTAGAAATTTTTATTTTCTAACTCTGGTGTACTCAGTACTGAAAAAAAGCTAAAGATTTCTGCACACGGGTAGCGATGTCACCTTGGAGATTAGTTTTCACATACCAAGTCTAATTTTTGGGTAAGACGTGAACTGTCTGATGGGATAACTGTCACGAGCAGTTCTTTGGGAAGGAAGACACGGTAACGTGTGCTTTTTAACCCAATACGGTTCGGTTAGCTAGTTTATCGCGCGAAGATCCCCCCAACCCCCCTTAAACAGGGGGGCTATTTTCCTTCTTTACCCCCTTTTTAAGGGGGTCGCCGTTTGGCGGGGGGATCTTATCCGAACCGTATTGCTTTTTTACCCGACAACTGCAACGAGCCACCGTGCAATAGCTCAAACGCTCTCCATCGAGCGTTACAAAAATTTTTTGACATTTGTATTACCTTTTTGGGAATCTTTATCAAAGAAGTCAAGACAAATTTGTAGAACCAAAGTGGATGTTGCTTCCTTAGTCACTGTTTCAATTATTCTCCTGCTCCTAGCCACCGGCGTTGCTCTGCTAACGCGACGGCTTCGTGTTCCTTACGTTACAGGTTTAGTGTTGGCAGGTTTGCCGATCACTGAGCTATTGTCTCGTCGTATTGGTTTAGATCCAACCCTTGTTTTAAATCTTTTCCTGCCAATTCTAATCTTTGAAGCTGGCATCAATACAGATATCAGTCGCCTACGAAGCACATTTAAACCAATTGCCCTCCTAGCTGGTCCAGGCGCTGTGTTGTCCAGTGCTATTATTGCCGTCCTGTTAAAATTTGGACTGGGGCTGGCTTGGATACCTGCTCTATTTGTAGGAGTCATTCTGGCAAACACTGATACGGTTTCAATGATTGCCGTCTTTAAGGAGATACCAGTACCCTCCCGGCTTTCCACCATCGTTGAAGGAGAAACCCTATTCAATGATGCCGCTGCCCTAGTTTCGTTCAACCTGATTTTGCAAGTCTATTCGACAGGTTCGCTCACGTTACTACAGGGAATCCAACAGCTACTATTTATCGCTTTAGGAGGCTGCCTCGTAGGGTTAGTCTTGGGCTACTTGAGCATACCTGTATTCGCCCGTTTAGATGATCCCCTTAGCAGTCTCTTACTAACTGTCGCAGTTGCATTAGGAACTTTTCAGGTTGGGCAATTTCTCGGTGTATCAGGTCCTGTGGCTGTAGTTGTAGCTGGATTAATTTTTGGCAATTTTGGGCTTTCTCGCAATACTTCTGCTTCTAGTCGCATCACCTTGTTGAGCTTCTGGGAATATGCCAGTTTTACTGTCAACACCTTTATTTTTCTGCTGATTGGTGTAGAAATAAACTTGGTAACGCTCTGGAGGGCTTTACCTGGAATTCTCCTTGCAGTTTTGGCGTATCAAGCCGCGCGAGTTCTTACGGTCTATCCACTGCTAGCAGGGGTTCGTTGGTTTGACCGTCCAATTCCATTGCGCTGGCAACATTTACTCTTTTTAGGCAACATCAAAGGTTCACTCTCAATGGCTTTGGCGTTGAGCTTACCCACCACGCTGCCAGGGCGAGAAGGTCTCATCGCTTTAGTCTTTGGTAGTGTGCTGGTATCATTAGTAGGTCAGGGGTTAAGCTTGCCCTGGCTAGTAAAACGCTTAAAATTATCTAAATTTTCAGAGGCTCAGCAGCAGGTTGAAGAATTGCAAGCCCAGCTGATGGCAGGTAAAGCAGCACAAGATGAATTAGACAGCCTGTTGAAGTCAGGGGTGTTGCCAAAATCTGTCTATGAGGAGATGCGTTCTGCTTATCAAGTGCAAGTGGCAGCAGCAGAAAGAACACTGCGGGAATTCTATAATCGCCGCCCGAATGAATTTGACGAAAACAGAGGCGATCGCACAAAACTCGATGCTATTCGTCGCCGTCTATTGCTAGCGGAGAAAGCAGCGCTTAACGAGGCAATGCGTAAGCGAATTCTCTCAGAAGAAATTGTCCAACGGCGGATACAAAAGATTGACGAGCAATTACTGAGACTAGATGATGATTAGTCGTTCAATAACCCTTTACAGAAGATGAGCGCTTGTCATTATTTTGACTTTTAATAACCTTGCCAGGGCTGATCCAGGAAATTCCTTGTTGGAAGTCGGTACCAATCATAACTGCTTCAACCACAGGCTCAGAAACTTTTGTTTGAGCTACCCACTCCACAATAAAGTTAGCCCCTGAACCTCCACTAGTGTCAGTTCTATTTACAACAAAATCTGTAGAAGCTAGAGCAGCAAGTTGAATCGGGCGTTCTAAATACTGTTTAACTAATTTACCATTTGAGTCATAGTAGCGCACAGAAGAAATGATGATAGGGTTGGTCAAATCAGTATTACGAATACTGAGAGTAGCCGCTAAATTGAAAATCCTTTTCCCATCCCCATGATAGATGTGGGAGTAGACAGGGACATAAATAGTTTGACCCGTCACTGTCTTAAAATTTTCATCTAAAGTTACCACCTTTTGAGATTGAGAGACCTGATTAGTATCAGCTTTTGGCGGTGGTGGAATCTCTGATTTGCAGGATGTCAGTACAATAACAGCGATCGCTGAATAAAAAAGCGGATATAGGTTCATTTAAATGAATCATTTACAACCTTCGATAAAATCAATGACTTGATGTAATGTCCCTGGTTTAGTCACAATCAGCACAGTTGAATCGGGTTCCAGTACTGTACTGCCGTTAGGAATCATTAAATCTTCGTGGGGATGGGGTTGATAGCCAATTATTAAAGAGCCAGTAGGAAACCGGGAATCCTGAGCAATTTCGGCAACGCTACGACCGACAACATAGCAATTGTTTGAGATGGAAAGTTTTAAAACCTCAATCTGTCCCTGCTCAAAATGCATCATTGATTCTACTTGCGGATACTCAATAGCATTCACCATTGTTGAAACTGCCAGATCGACGGTACTGATAATATGATTAGCTCCAGCTAAACGCAGCGGTTCCACAAAATCGGGGTGGCGCATCCGAGACAGAATATGGGGAACACCGTAGTGTCTGGCAAGAGTTACCATCGCTAAGTTTAAAGCATCATCCTGGAGAACGGCTGCTAGGGCATCAGCTTTACGAATCCCAGCTTCTAACAAGACTTCTGTACTGACAGCACTGCCTTCAAAAGCCATTGCTCCCACTTGTTCACGGGCATAATGACAAGCGTTAGGGTCAATGTCAATCACAGCTATGGTATGTCCTAGTTCTACCAATTTCTGTGCTAAACATAGCCCTATCAAACCTGCTCCACCAATTAGCACGTACATGGTAACTCCTGATGTTCTTTGATTTCTTACTTTACTTGAAGTTAATTAAAGTATGATTAGGGTGTGATAGCTCTTAACTTCCAAGCCTCGCCTCCTCCAAGTCAAGTTCGCGCTCGATTCGGTGCAGCACTTCGTCATTGATGATCCCCTGATTACGCAGTCTAATGGTAGTTCTCCGCTCAGTAGCAAGCACCTCGTGCTGTAGCCTCCGGAAGGCGGCTAGTTGCTCGTAGCTTCCCTCATCCAAAGCTTCACAGCAAGCACTTAAACGTTGGATGCGGTCTTTGTACTGAGTCTGCAGCCATGCAACCATCTGGGCTTGTGCAAGCACATTATCTTGAGCAGAGAGTTCCTCGATACGTACCATCGCAGCTTGGGCTGCTGTAAGTCGAGCTTCCATCTCCTCCCTCTCGCTACCAACATCATCTACAATCTTGAGCCAGCGAATCAGTATTGGCAGGGTGAGTCCTTGTAGCACCAATGTAACCAAGATGACGCAGAAGGTGAGGAAGATAATCAAGTCGCGCCCAGGGAAGGGAGTTCCATTGTTGGTTGTCAGGGGTAATGCTAAAGCCGCAGCAAGTGAAACAACGCCACGCATACCAGTCCAGCCTAAGATCAAGAGTGTCTGCCAGGGAGGCGTCGGGTCTGTTTCGCCCAGTTTGCGATTGACCATCCTTGGAATGTAAGTGGCTGGGAATATCCAGAGTAAACGCACACCAATGACAACGGCACTGACGAGGACGGCGTACCAAACGAGAGTAGCTGTCGAATATTCAGAAATCTCGTTGAGGATGCTCGGTAGCTGAAGACCAATGAGAATAAAGATGAGACCATTTAAGAGAAAGACGATGATATCCCAAACGGCAATAGTCTGGATACGAGTTGTGGGTGAAAGCACTTCGGAACTGTGCCAACGGTGGTAGATCCCATTTGCAACTACTGCCAGCACCCCCGATACACCAAGATGTTCAGCTAGTAAATAGGCAACAAAGCCCATCAAGATTGTGCTGGTGATCTCTACTAAAGAATCATCCATAACTTTGTGTATCCACACAATGAGCCATCCAGTTGCCAACCCGATGAGCACCCCACCTATCCCCATAACAAAAAACCGCAGACTGGCGTCCCAGAGTGAGAACATACCGGTAACAACAGCAGCTACAGCAAAGCGGTACGCGACCAACCCCGTGGCATCATTAACTAGACTCTCGCCTTCTAAGATAGTTATAATGCGTCGAGGAACACTAAGTCGCTGGGTGATAGCGGTGGCAGCAACTGCATCAGGTGGTGAAACAATAGCTCCAAGCACAAAAGCCACAGCCCATGTAAATCCGCCGATAGCTATATGCGCCACCACAGCAACAGCAGTCGTGGTAAATAACACAAGACCAATAGCAAGTAGTAAGATAGGTCTTAGATTTGCTTGGAAGTCGCGCCACGAGGTATACCAAGCTGCAGAGGTAAGTAGTGGCGGTAAAAAGAGCACAAAGACGAATTCAGGGTCGAGTTCAACTTTGGGAAGACCAGGTACGAAGCCAAGGACAAGCCCACCGATAACAAGTAGAATGGGGTAGGGTACCGCAAGCCTTTGGGCAACGACTGCAAGGGCGGCGACAACCAAAAGTAGTCCGAGAATAACCTCGATTTCATGCATGGTAGATAAACACGTGTTACTTGGGTATTATCTGTTTATTCGTGAAGATTAAGAAGAGCTTCCAAGCGCTCTCTAATGCTAAACGAGATGAATTTTCCCAAAATACTGGTAACTAATCGAGCAATAAAAATCACCTCAATCAAATAGTTACTAAAAGCTTCCAGTCCTACAATCCAGCGGCTCAAGCCGATTGGTACCTGGTCACCATAGCCAATTCTAAAAAAAGTACCCATACTAAAATACAGCATTGCTAAAAACTCTTTTTCCCGGTCTCCATTTCTGTTCAACAGCCATCCCCAGTTGATGGTGTCTATACTCCAGTAGCAAACAGCAAAAAAAATTATAATTCCCAAGCAAATAAGCAGTAGCTGAGGCAGGTAAAAATGCCAACGTATTGTCCAAGGGGAATTCATCACAAAAGAAAACTCTATGATTATGATTAAACTCGTCCGCAAATTAATGTAGAATGCTTGTCCAATAGGGGCTGCACCTTAATTTCCGGACTGGTCTATTTGTATTTTATTTCCTAATGGCATTCTCACTTCTAAAAAACGTATTAGGCATTATGCAAAAATAAGTAGTACAAATTTAATCTGGAATAGGCTGTGAGCAACGCTAGCCTCTCAAAAGTGTTCTAGTTACTTTTGCAAGGCTCTTAGTTCAATTCCCAAAATTTTTATGTGGGGATTTACTTGAAATTCAGTACTGAGGAATCAGTAAGAATGACTCATGCCAAGTTGTACCATATCGGGTTCGGAAGAGATGACCTTGGAGAGCGATCGCCAACCATTGCCTTATTATCCGGTGATCCGGAACGGGCGCGGCTCATTGCCCACTCCTATTTACACTCTGTACGTCTTTTGTCTGAAAATCGCGGGTTGAACAGTTATCTGGGCATTTTGCCCAACGGGAAAACGCTGTTATCCGCGACGAGTGGTATGGGAGCGCCATCCACAAGTATTGTTGTTAATGAGTTGATACAAGTTGGCATTGAGCTGATTATTCGCGTCGGCACTTGCGGCTCTATTCAAGAACACGTGCCGGTGGGTAGCATCGTAATTACGAATGCTGCCTTGTGTCGGCAAGGAGCCGCTAACGATATTGCACCTGTAGAGTATCCCGCAGCAGCCGATCCGTTTGTGACGGTAGCCTTGGTAAAGGCTGCACGGGAATTGAAGGTGAAACATTATATGGGTATTACTGCGTCAGTCGATACATTCTATGAGGGACAAGAGCGAACCCAGTCTGTGAACCGACACTTGTTGCGCTCTCTACGCGGTATAACAGAAGAATATCGCTCTTTGAACGTGCTGAACTACGAAATGGAGTGTGGCACTTTGTTAAAAATGGCAGGCGTGTATGGTTTTAGAGCAGGCTGCGTATGTGGTGTCGTGGCTCAACGTACAGTTGGTGAAGAAGTGATTTTAGAACAGAAAGACGTTGCGATTGACAATGCTATCAAGGTAGCCCTACAAGCCGCAGAACAATGGGAATTTGAAAAATAGAATATTCATAAATATTTACAATAAAATTCCTGAAAGTTCCTGCATCTTTAAGCGGATGGCTAATATTTTTCACGGAAATTTTATGATGAAGTTGAAAAATAGGCAACAGATGACTCAGCTTTGATTTCAGTGCAAGTACATAAAACTAAAAACAGCAAGTAGGCTCTAAATGCAACTGGCTCCCCTATTTCCAATTTTCTACCGCATCCTCAAACCAACGTTTCCTAACTGCCTTTGGTGTGGTGATGCAAATTCCAAAATGATCGCATTGACGTTTGATGATGGTCCCCATCCTCAATACACGCCGCAACTCTTGAAAGTTTTAGACCGTTACAACATCACAGCTAGTTTCTTCTGGTTAGGTGCTTGCGTCAACCGTTCACCAGGTCTAGCTAAAGAGGTGTGCGATCGCGGGCATTGGATTGGGTTGCATGGGTATGACCATCAAAATTTTCCCATGCTGTCCCCGATGGAACTCAAGCACAGCTTAGAAAAAACCCAAACTGCTATCTACAATGCCTGTGATCTTGCACCCGAAAAAGTACGTGATGTTCGTCCTCCCAACGGTTTGTTTACACCCACAACATTAAAACTATTGAAGGACTGGAATTATCGACCCGTTATGTGGAGTGTTGTACCGGAGGATTGGGTGAGACCGGGAGCCGCCACAGTGGTGCAGCGAATTCTCCACCAGGTCTGTAATGGCTCACTGATTGTGTTGCATGACGGTGCTTGCGGCGGACAAGATATTGCCGCAACAACAGGAATCCTCATTCCTCAACTCATACAACAAGGCTATCAATTTGTGAGTGTAGATACTTTATGGCGGCAAGCTAGGGAGCTAGGGGTTCGCTCTGGTGTTGGGGGGGGTGGGAGAGATGGGGAGTGGGGGCAGTGGGGGGGAGACAAATAATAACTGATGACTCTTGAGTGTTGACTCCTGACTAATGACTCACTTGCTGCTTTTGAGCAACTTCAGAATTAGGGCTAGGAGTTAGGGAAGGTTCGTCAGTCCCCAATAGATGATGGATCTCGCTCAGGGAGCTAAGTTTTGCAGCAGGCTCATCAGGTGAATCGCTTACGTAATCAATCAAATCTTGTACTTCGCAATTCAGAGCTTTGCAAAACCTGATGATTCTCTCAATGTGTTCTGTTCCAGTCCTTCCGCTTTCCCAGTTCTGAATGGTACTTTCGG
Organism: Scytonema sp. HK-05; assembly: GCF_963872035.1. Classification (NCBI taxonomy): domain Bacteria; kingdom Bacillati; phylum Cyanobacteriota; class Cyanophyceae; order Nostocales; family Scytonemataceae; genus Scytonema; species Scytonema sp. HK-05. Next base: position 101,376 of record NZ_CAWMYC010000002.1, on the reverse strand, counting down.
TCACGCCTACGAGGCGTGAAAGCTCGAGCTGGGTTAGCCCTGCTTTTTCACGTAGAAAAGCGATCCGTGGTTTTGCCTTCTGTTTCACAGTTACAGCGTATATATCTAACCTTTAGCCGTAGATTCTAGCACCAAAAAAAAATTGTGCCCAAAAAATTTTGTCTAAAAATTTCAGGTTAGCTCTTGACGCACCCAGTTTCTTTGGTTAAAACAATTAAGTATAGAGTTCACCTCTATCTCTAGTAATCTCTGGGAGGGGGGGGGAAAGGTGAACTGAGGGCAGAAGAAGGGCGATTCGCGAATTTTTCAAAAGTCTCAAAAGAGAAATCCGAAATGATGCGATTCGATTATGTAGCTCTCAATAGGAAAACAAAAAGAGAAACACCCGAAGGAACTCCTAGAGGTAAAGAAACATCTAAATACTTACCTACGGAAACAAGGGTGTTCACTCTTAGAAAAACAACAAACAACTACAACAACTCACACACAACTAACAAGGTCACATCAAAATGTTGAACAAGTCTATTGCTTTTGGTTTACTCGCTGCTGGTTTGATGATTGCTCCTACCGCTGCATTTGCGCAACAATCCCAGAGCGTTGACCAGTACACTGAGCAAAATGGTGCTGCTACCAACGGTAGTTCTACGGTTCAAACCTCCACAACCAACAGCAACCAAGTGCAAAATCAGAGAAACTCTCGCTCTGGCTACGGTCGCAGCTACGATCGCTCTGGCAATGTTCGCCAAGGTCAAGATGCTCGCCAAACCACCGTTCAAAATGGTGCGGCTGTTGATGGTTCTAGCACTGACCAATACAGCGAAACCAACAACAACCAGCGCCAAGATGCTCGTGGTCGTAATGGCGTCCGTCGCTACTATCGTTAATCATTGATTTCGTGCAAAGGCGTTGCACAATCAAAGCAAGAAGCGCAACGCCCTTATGTTCTTACAACATATAACTTTCACAACACACACACAACTAACAAGGTCAAAAAAATTATGTTGAACAAATCTATCGCTTTCGGTTTGCTGGCTGCTGGTTTGATGATTGCTCCTACCGCTGCATTCGCAGGTCAGTCACAGAGTGTTGACCAATACACTGAGCAAAATGGTGCTGCTGTCAACGGTAGTACTACAGTTCAAACTTCCAAAACCAACAGCAGCCAAGTGCAAAATGCAAGAAGCGCTCGCCCTGTCTACAACCACGGTCGCGGTTATGTTCGCACTGGCAGAACTAACCAAGCTCAAGATGCTAAGCAAACCACCGCTCAAAATGGTGCCGCTACTGATGGTTCTTACACTAACCAAGACAGCCGCACCAACAACCGCCAGCGCCAAAACGCTCGCTAGTCTTTGATTTCGTGCAAAGGCGTTGCACACTTGACTGGTAAAAGCGCAACGCCCTTCCCTGACTACAACACATAATCACAACACACACACAACTCACAAGGTCACATCAAAATGTTTAACAAGTCTATCGCTTTCGGTTTGCTGGCTGCTGGTTTGATGATTGCTCCTACCGCTGCATTCGCAGGTCAGTCACAGAGTGTTGACCAATACACTGAGCAAAACGGTGCTGCTACCAACGGTAGTACTACAGTTCAAACCTCCAAAACCAACAGCAGCCAAGTGCAAAACGCAAGAAGCGCTCGCCCTGTCTACAAGTACGGTCATGGTCGCGGTTATGTTCCCACTGGCAGAACTAACCAAGCTCAAGATGCTAAGCAAACCACCGTTCAAAATGGTGCCGCTACTGATGGTTCTTACACTGACCAAGACAGCCGCACTAACAACCGCCAGCGCCAAAACGCTCGCTAGTCATTGATGTCGTGCAAAGGCGTTGCTAAATCTTTGGTAAAAGCTAATTCTTTCGCTATTCAAGCAACGCCAGATCTGTTTGCAACAATCCAATTATAATTTGAGACAAAAATAGTATGGTGAAGAAAACCTATAGCCTGGCTCTCCTAGCCGCTGCTGTGATGGTCATGCCAACTGCAGCTTTCGCAGGCGAAGCCGTTACTCGGCAAGAGATTAATCAAAATGCTGCTGTTAGCGGAGAAAATAGCCGAGTGAATCAAAAGGCTGATCAAAGAAGCATCCAGCAAAGAGCCGGTTACCCAAATGCTGGAAGACAAAATGCTAATCAGCGCATAGACCAAAATGGTGCCGCTATCGATAACAGTACTGTTGACCAATACGCTTCTCAAAACAGCGAGCAGCGGCAACAAAATAGACAATATAAAGTGCGTTCTTTCCGCCGTTAAGCCTCAACTACCAGTCTGTGTTTTTGCTGTTTCAATCTACTGTTAGTGCTGGGTTACGCATCTGCTAAACTTCTGATGAGTTCAACTTCCGAGATACATGAGGCTTCCGGCTAATTAGCCATTAGGCGTTGCTAAATCTATTGACACAACGCCTAATGACTCACCCGCTTGTAGAAAATTGCCAGTGTTTGTTCGCAGTGCGATGGTGTGTTATTGGTGAGGAGTTGACAGAGGTTTTACCGATTTCCTAGCTTGCTATGTAAAAGTCGGTTGTTTTTTAAGAAGAGAGGAATTAAGCCATGCCTGCCAGACAAACAATTTCATTACTAGTAATACTCTCTGCGCTGATTGCATTACCTGTTGGAATTGCTACCGCAGGTGACATTGATGTCGAAGGTAGTACCAGTAGGGTAACAATCGATGACGACGGTGGTATCACAATCAGGAGAAGTCCGACTTACAGAACCACTTATCCTTCGCGGTACCCCAGTTCTAGAAGACAGACTCGACAATACAATCTTGAGCAGCGTCTCCGGAGTTTGAGATATCCTCGCACAACACAGAACCTTTGTAACGGCAGAAGAGTAGTCCGAAACAGCACTGTACGCAGTGGCTCTAATAGCGGAAATAGTACTTACAGTTCGACAACTACAACAACTTGTCAATAATTCTAAGGATGCATACATGAAATCCAAATTACTTTCTCTCGGCTTGTTCTCTTTGACAGCTGTATCTCCCTTGTTTATTCCTTCCTTAACCCCTTCTGCATCAGCAGGATGTGTAGGTGTTAGTGCTGGAACACAAATATCGATTTCCAGAGAAGCACAGCAATCTACAAGAGTCAATCGCCAATTTAGTCCAAATTGTAGCGGTAACAGTGCTACTAGCACAGCAACCCAAGTTTGTGTGAATAATGGTCGCTGCGAACAACGTCGCACTGTCAACCAAAGCATTCAAGGTGGTAACCGCACAGGTTATGACCCTGTAAAAAACATTGAAGTTGATGTCAACGTTCCCGTACACGTTAAATCACCAAGAGCACCTAGGTAGTAGATAACATAGTCAAACAGACTGCTCACCACTAATTTCAGCTATCCGAAGTCCCTAGCAGGCGGGAACTTCGGCTTCATTGCTAGGGACAACTTTTCTTTGGCGAATTTTTTTTGTTGAGTTTACAGCACCAACTAAAATTTTTCTTCTCGCCTAATTTCTTTTTTCAGTATTCAGCAGGTACAGGAAATTTAACAAACAAATAAGTTGGTTTGCCCTGGTACCTGCTGTTTCCTAAATCTGGTTATATGATCATGAGTAAATTAGTGATTCTTGCAGGTTGCCTAGTTCTTGTAACTGTAAGCACAGCTGTAGCACAAACTTTTGTCCGTAGCAATCAGAGTACTTCCTCTGTTGTTGTTCAGACAGACAATGGTAACAGCCACAGCAACCAAAGTACTTCCTCAGTTGTTGTTCAGACAGATCGTGGTAGCAGCCACAACAGCCACAGCAACCAGAGTACTTCGTCTGTTGTTGTTCAAACAGATAGCAGTGACGACGACGAAAGCAGCGAAGATTCTTTTGTTGTTCCAACAGACGACGATGAAGACGAAAACATCCAAGATTCTTCCGTTGTTATTTCATCAGGTAGCAGTAGTGATATGAACAGATCCAGGACATTTTCTAGCCAGCACTCTAGTTCCGGTGATTCCTTCGGATATCAAAAAAGCTCACTCACTCTAAGTGCGGCTAATCTCAGTAAACCCCATATCTTGAGCATTAATACATCAGGTGCTCAAATGACAGGTGAAATTACTGTCAATGGTAAAGTTGTTAAACAAATCAGCAACGACAAAAACGTCAATATTGATTTATCACGTTATCTTTCGGTTGGAGAACAAAAGGTTGAAATTTCAGCCCGTTATAATCCTCCATCATCTTCCGTCAGCGTAGAACTAAGTGGTCCTGGCACCAATGTCACCCAGCAAAACAGTGGCAATGGTGCTTTGAACTACAGTATGGATGTCAGCGTACGCTAGGATGATGCGGTCAATTGTGTAGCAAGCCTGAATTTAAAGTCTCTAGGAGAAAAAATAATGAAAGGTTTGCTGCCCCTATTTTTGAGGAATTCCTTAGGGTTTTTTCGTGCTTGCGTGCGTTACGTTGGTTATAAGCTGTCGCTCTTTTAATGTGCATACAGCTACCAAATGGCATACTTGTCAATACTGGTTTTATTGATTTGGAATTTTGAATTGCTATGAAATAGACCTAGTTGTACGCAGTTGGTTTTCTAGATTGGCACGCACCCACAATTCTGCGACTGACCAAACCCAAAACTTGTTTGGAACTTCGGCAAAATCATCATAGTTGTGAGTGACAATTGCATCTAGTTTTTGATCACTAGCACAAACTAGCTCTACAGCAGATTCAAAATCTTTAATAGGTGAAGAGCGTGCTTGCTGAAGAATAGTCTGATCTACAGTACAAATTTGGATTTTATCTTGCAACCAATTTACGACTATTTCAGCAATCTTTGTATTTCGCAAACGGCTTGCATATGTATATATTTTTTGCCAACCAATATCTGTAACATACATTTGAATCAACGGATGCACTCTATCCAATAATTCACTGACTTCTGCGACACACCCGTTACGATTCATTAAAGCCTCTAATACTAAGTCAGCATCAACTAATATCCTGAACACTTTAAAACCCCATGATTAACCAATTAATATATTGTGAGAAACAAAGTATTGTATCTCACCTCGGTAGGAATATACTTACATACAAACTCAAAGGAGAGTATTTCAGATTTACATACAAGAATTCGTAAAATGCCCAATGCTGGGAAACGTACACTCGCTTTGGTACCATTTTGCTGTTTGGCAAAGATGATCCCCATTTAGTTGGATCAGTAACACTAGGTACGTATGACGCCAGATAAATTTTTGTAGTTCCAAACTGGAACTAAAGTTATTTACACTCAAATTTTAAGCAAGCTTGATATTATATCATTTTGGCGTTATTTAATTTTCACAAGCTTACATATTGTCTAGATCTGAGAATTATAACAATAGCTAGGATTAGCTATTATATCATAAATATGTCAAAGACGTCACAATTCATTAAAAATACCCTGTTCACACTATCAACTTTTATTGGAATTATCAATTAATAATATGAACATAAGTTTAAATAATGAATTTAAAATAACCATATAAATATGGTTGCCCCTTTATTATAAGTGTGATATGTCAAGACGAACAATGACTAAAGTCATGGCTAAACAAACAAAGTCTCCTTGTACAGACTTTTGTCGTTTCCAATGATCTTACGGGATAGGCAAGACGCCTGTCCTTAACAAGGATGAAATTCTTCTTCCTCATTCCTCATTCCTCATTTTTAGACGATGTTTGTAAAGTACCGAGTTGTATCGAGATCCCCCCTAGCCCACACCAGTCCGCAGGGGCGGGACGGACAGTTTGCCCCAGAGGGAAACCCTCCTTGCAACTGTCCTCACCGAACCCCCAAAACAAGGCTGGCTCCCCTTAAAAAGGGGGAAAATAATCTCAAAGTCCTCCTTCTGACGGGGGATTTAGGGGGATCGAAAAGTTTTTGATACATAACTAATCACTTTTAAAACATCCTCTTAGTAAATACTATTTATTAGACTTAAGTAATAAATAATATAACTGCCCATAACTAACGGTCACGCCAGAGCGATCGCCCGCCACCTTACCAGAACCTAGAAAATAATCCACTCTCCCCGCACCTTTAATTGCGCCTCCGGTATCTTGGTCAAGAACATATCTACTTACAATACGATGCTCCATCTTTCCGGTAAGATTATTGACAAAGGGAAAGGGAGCGCGAATCAACGCCAAAGCACCAGGGGGCATAAGGGATTTATCTGTTGCTATTGAGCGTTCTGGTGTCAGCTGTACTCTAATCGAACCTTGAGCCGGCGCACCGTGGTTTTCTTGAAAAAACACAAAGCTGGGATCGCGAGGAATATAGACATTTAACTCTTGTGGATACTTCTGAAAATAGTCGAGGATCTTTGGCATAGTCAGACCCTCAAGCTGTAACTTACCATCGTTCGCGAGTTCTCGCCCAATACTCTTATAGTTGTAAGCAGTGTTACCGGCATAACCGATTGTTGTTTGAGTTCCATCAGGAAGCTGAAGTTTAGCCGAACCTTGAATTTGTGCTTGGTATGGTTCGAGGCGATCGCGAAACCAAAACAACTCTAATCCCCGCAACCGACCTTTTGATACTTGCAAACCATCAGCTCCTTCTAGTTCCAAGCGTGTAGGATGAGGTTTTTGCCATGAGTCAATGTCAGGTGGTAAGCGATAAACAGGATAGCGATATTCTGCGGTGGGAACGCGACTTGCAGCATAAACTGGTTCATAATACGCGGTAAACAACACTGAACCTTTCTTGTCTCTCCCCACCGACTGATAAAAGACAAATTCCTTTGCGATCGCTGCATTAAGTTCGGCGGCTGATTTAGACTTAAGTACCAGTTCCCGGAATCTTTGCAAACTTTTGATCACATGAACGTTTGTAATATCCGCCACCTGATACCGTTGATACGCCGTAGCTGCATTGGTAGAAAACAGATATTGCAAACTTCTATCTACAGCTGTCAACAAAGCCTTTTTATCTGGTGCTTGACTGTTTTCGCCCCATAACTGGTTATCTAGACAAGAACTATCGCCCTTGCAACAAGGAAACGGTGACTTCTGGATAGGTAGCAGTGGAGGTTGCGCTGCTTGCTGTTGAACTGCGGCATCCTGTAATTGTGTTTGAGAGGATACTGGTAATTCCCATTTTGTCACCCTACACTCCAACCTACTCAGTGCTAAATGCCCCAAAGGTTGCATAGGTAATAACACAATTGCAGGAACTATAGGAAGGCTAATAAAGATGGCTGCAAGTGTCTTTTTCATACATTGCGAGTTAGTGGCTGGCTAATGCTGATTATTTGTTAAGTGTGGGGTGTGATGAAAATTGCCTACATCCTACCCCGAACGACTAACCACTAACCCATTTCATCACTCATTCATGTTGTGATATGTAGCAACAGCAGAAGGCGATATGCGATTTAAGTACCGGAATATCCAGTATTTGAATATCGTATCTAAAATCACCGGGAATGTGGCGATAAATAAGAAAATGAAATCATGATTTGCTGGTAATCCCCAATGGCGCGAAATGCCATCTAGAATGACTTCCCAACCATGAGGAGAGTGGAAACCGACAAAAATATCCGTGAACAAAATGATAATAAATGCCTTGGCACTATCACTCAAACCATAGACGACATGGTCGAAGAAGTCTTTGAGTACGGCTATTTCTCGTTTGCTAACGAGCAAAAGCCAGGTGAAAGTCACAATCGATAATATATCTGCAAAAACGTTTTTAATAGCATTAGAACTTGCGCCACGAAACTCTTCAGCAATCTCATGAGCCTTTGTTTTGATCTCATGTTCTAGCTGCTCAGGAGATAGTAATTCGCTAGTACCAAGTAAGTTATTAAACTTTACTCTTTCTTCAAATCTTTCTAGTTCTTGTAGTGCTTCCTCTTCCATTTCATAATTGAGGAAGATGGCAGTTTCTTCCGAATTCCTATTAAAAAAGCGGTCAACAATTGGTCCAACGACCAAGGCTTTTGATAATTGATGAGTCAGGATAGGAACTATGATGAGCAGAAGAAGAAATCTGACAGATATTATTGTTCTTCTTTGTGTACTACGGAAATTTTTAACAACATCTTGTTCCGCCTTGGGATCTAACTCAATTTGCAGACGACTAAAGGTATTGAAAATCGAACGCGGTAGGACTCCTGTTGTATTTGTTTTACTTGTAACTGATTGATTATTTAATTTCGGAATTGATAAATTTGGTTGTTTTAATTGATTTTTTGAGGGTTCTACTACCGTTAAGCTATTGTTTGCAACTTTTGAATCATTGGTATAGATTTCGTCAAATTTATATTTTGCTGTGACTTCATCAATGAATTTGAGCTTTTCTAGAATCAAGGAAAGGTGCGGATACTCTATACCAAATTCCCTTGCGGCTTTTTCATTCTTATCGTTCAGAAACAAACGACTTGCCTTAAACTCTGTTAGCCGCATTCGGATAATTTTCAAGTGTTTTTTAACGTCTGACTCAAAATAATCCATAACACTGCGGCTATACCTAGTTGAGTCAAAGTCTATTTTATTACCATTAAAATGTTCGTCTTCTATCGCCTTAATCTGCAATGCCTCTCTGTAAGCTTGGTCTAGAGAACGCTCTGATGTGCGTAAGTACCACTGGTAAGTTCTTACTAAAAAGGGGTATATTTTTTGACGAAAAACAGAACTAATCATTGTAGGCAATAATCCAGCATTGTTTTAAGAGTCTTAAACATAAGTTAACGTACGAAGTATATTAACAAATCTCCAAGGAGATAATTTGTGAATTCTGATTCCCTCTGGATAACAGGACCTAGCCGCAGCGGTAAGACTGCTCGCTTGGTGAAGCAGTTTTGTAATTGGGTATTCAGTGAAACTGGCAGTAAAGAATCATATTATACGAAAAACCGAGGACAAAAAAATAGCGAGATTATACTAAAACGCTTGTATCTTCATCAAACAGAACCAGGGGTCTTAGCTTTGGCTGCTAATGACGAAAATCGCCGAGATTTGGCGGATAGAATTGTCACGGCAACTGAGGGAAAATATCCAGTACGTTGCAAGACACCTTTAGGTTTTATTCAGGATGAAGTTATTTTATTTTGGCCTTTGCTGATTGAGTCGTTGAAGTTGAAGGCGCAATTTCCAGTACGACTGCGTCCAGAAACTGAACAGGAACTAGCAACCAAGCTTTGGCGTTCCCAATTGGACGAGATGGCTTTGCGTCGCGCTGGAGAAACGTCTGTAGACGCACAGCAGCGCCTTCCGGTACTCAGAACTTCCGGAGAGAATGAGTACCGATTGGTACGCCGCATCTTGGATTTACTGCAATTAGCGGCTTACAGTGGCACAGCTTGTGAAAGAATTGACAATGTTTTGGTAAGTGCAATAGCACAGCAGGACAATGGCATAAACCTAGAACCCGAATTTATAGCATCTTTGCTACTCAATTGGCGTAACTGGTGTCTGGAGAGGGGATTCTTGACATATGGAATTATCACCGAACTTTACGGCAAATACCTCCTGCCAAACCCGATTTACCAGCAACAGCTGACAAAACGCTATCAGGCACTCTTGGCTGATGACGTGCAAGATTACCCCGCCCTATCGCGTCATCTGTTTGAGTTGCTCCTAAAGGGGGGTGCAGTGGGGGCGTTTAGCTACAATCCCGATAGTGTGGTACGTTTGGGACTGGGAGCCGACCCCAACTACTTGGAAGGACTATCAACAGGTTGTCAGCAAGAAACTTTAACTCAACCTCCGTTTTCATGCCTGGCAGATAGCTTAACGACACCGATGCTGGAGCTCATCACAGAACAGGCATTCGGCTTAAGCTTACCACAGGCAGTGCAGTCAATTCAAACGACCTCCCGCGCCCAATTATTACGGCAAACGGCTGAGGTGATTGTTAAAGCTGTAAAACTTGGGCGTGTACAGCCGAACGAAGTGGCGATCATTGCACCAGGCTTGGATGCGATCGCCCGTTACACCCTCACAGAAATCCTCACCAAGCAAAATATCCCAGTACAGCCTGTCAACGACCAACGCCCCCTGATAAGTTCGCCCATCATCAGAGGATTGCTCACCGTCCTTGCGTTCGTTTATCCCGGCTTGGGACGCTTAGTGGATCGAGATGCTGTGGCCCAGATGTTGGTTGTGTTGAGTCGGAGAGTTTCTGGAGTAGCGGGAGAAATTTCTCCTTCATCTCCCTCATCTCCCCCATCCTCCTCATCTCCCCCATCCTCCTCATCCTCCTCATCCCCCTCATTCCCACACATTGACCCCGTCAGGGCGGGATTGATAGCAGATTACTGCTTTGTACCGCATCCAGATAAACCCAATTTGCTGCCCGTAACAGCGTTTGACCGTTGGGATAGACTTGGCTATGCAGCTACTACGGCTTATAGTGAGATTTTGCAGTGGTTAGAGGAGCAGAGAGCGCAGCAGGAGATGCGTTTGATACCCAGTCCGATTTCTCTTTTAGACAGGGCAATTCAGCGCTTTTTGTGGAATGGAAGCAATCTCGCTTATGACCAATTGGCAGCACTGCGAGAATTACTGGAAACTGCCCAACACTACTGGCAAATTGATACAAGATTGCGGCAAACCCACACATATACGGACACGGCGACGCGGGAACACTCAGACGCCCAGAGAGGAAATGTTTCTAAGTCATCACATGAAACAATTGCCGAGTTCATACAACTCCTGCGGCGTGGCACCATTACTGCCAACCCATACCCTGTTCGTCCTTTAGGACCTCAAGCAAACGCTGTCACATTGGCTACTATCTTCCAGTACCGCTCAAGCAGGCGATCGCACCGTTGGCATTTCTGGCTGGATGCTGGTTCGCCTTTGTGGGCAAAAGGCGGTGCAGCAACTTTGTTCGGTGCGCCATTCTTTCTTCAAGAAAGACTGGGCGCACCTTGGACAGTAGAAGATGAACAATTGGCAGAAGAACAACGACTACGAAGAATTCTGGCAGATTTGCTAGCTCGCGTGTCTGAGAAAGTCTATCTGTGTCACAGCGATTTAGCTGTCAATGGGCAAGAGCAACTTGGTCGGCTGTTACCATTAGTACATGCGTGTGTAGCGGTTGTTTCTGAGCCTGCTGGGGTTTAGGATGATCCCCCTTTGTCTTCCTTTATAACGGCAATCTGCAATTGGGTAGTCAAAAATTGAATTATTGTGAGTAAATTCTTGTAGAAGCATGATGAATAGATGTTTAGAACCACAGATGGACACAGATGGACACAGATGAACATTAGTTCATTAACTCAGATCTTCCACCCAACAAGAGCCAGAGGCTCTAATATCTCGTTACCAGGTTGAAAGAGGTAACGAGGGTTTGGAGGCTCTGGCGACTCACTGTTGCAACTCGAGGCTTGATCTCAGTTAACCGATACTTGCACGCTCCTTGCCTGTGAGTGAAAATCCTCCTGGAGTTAAAACTGATGGCTGAAGAGATTTTCCGTGCTGGAAGTTGACAATATAGGACAAATAGATTCCAAAATATTTACAATGTTAAGTAAGGTAAACGTATTTATGAGAAATCAAAGTAAAAATCAATGGTACTATTCGGATTTGGTAAAAAACTAACCCTACCCACTCCTGAGGAAGCTTTACCAGGACGGGCAGAAGAAATGCCAGTACCTAAGCGTCACTATGTCAACGGTAATTCACTCAAGCCCCCATATCCAGGAGGTATGGAAGTGGCAGTTTTTGGCATGGGGTGCTTTTGGGGTGCAGAACGCAAATTCTGGGAACTTGAGGGAGTTTTCAGCACAGCAGTGGGTTACGCGGCTGGAATAACGCCCAACCCCACCTATAAAGAAGTGTGTAGCGGACGCACAGGTCATAATGAAGTGGTGCTAGTCGTCTTTGACCCGAACGTGATCAGTTATTCTGAATTACTCAAAGTCTTTTGGGAAAACCACAATCCCACCCAAGGAATGCGTCAGGGTAACGACGTGGGTACCCAGTACCGTTCAGGAATTTACGTATATTCAGAAGAACAAAAGAAGCAAGCAGAAGCATCGCGGGACGCTTATCAGCAAGCCTTAACCGCCTCAGGTTATGGGGAGATTACCACTGAAATTCTGGATGCTCCTGAGTTTTACTATGCAGAAGATTACCATCAGCAGTATCTGGCGAAAAACCCCAATGGCTATTGTGGGTTAGGGGGAACCAACGTTGCTTGTCCTGTAGGAATTGCTGTCAAGGATTAATCAATGTAGAGACGTAGTATACTACGTCTCTACACAGTTGGGATTTTCAACCAAATGCACGGTTGAGCAAACCAAGAGCGGTGAGCCACAAAATAATGCTGACGGGTGCGCCTACGAGAAGCCCGGCGATCGCCCAACCTCTTTGGTGTTCTTTAAAGTGTTGAATGCTGCGCCAGCGTCTGCTTTTCCAAGCCCATTCATTGCCTTTAGCACCAAGTGCAATGGTGGCTATCCAACCCACTTGCGGTGTAAAACAGAACAAGCCAACCCATACTTGATTAGTCCATAACCACAACCAAGGTAACAGAAATGCTCCCCAATTCCACCCTTTAATTTCATCGGGAATTTGTTCTGTCATATTATTTATACCGCAGCCAGAATTATTAATGACTTCTGGTAGTTGTGACTCTTGCTTTTTGGTAGTCAGACCAGACTTGAGAGCAATGAGTGCTTCCTGAGCTGTGGCAAAGCGTTGCTCTGGTGCTGGTTCCGTCATTTTTTCCAACCAGGAGACAAAACTCGGACTGAGGTTGACTCGGTCAGTAAACTGAATTCGCAAATCGCGCTGAGGCAAATCAGAGGGCGAAGTACCAGTTAACAGATGAATCAAACTGGCTCCCAATGCGTAGAGATCCGATGCAGCAACTGCCCTACCGCCAAATTGTTCCATTGGCGCATAACCATAAGTTCCTACCACAGTGAAGGAAGCTCCCTCCTTTGCGGCTTTATCTTGAACTGCGCCAAAATCAACTAAATAAATCTGATCGTCTTCACCCCAAATTAAATTGCTCGGCTTGATATCCCGATGCAGTACCACTGGATTTAACTCATGTAAAACCGTGAGAATATTTAAAACTTCAACAGCGATTTTCCGCGCTTGCTTTTGTGTAAACCTTTTACCAAGAACTAGCAATTCCTTGAGAGACTCACCAGGTATATATTCTTGCACTAAGCCAAACCAGAGTGCCTGGTCATCAATACAAAAGTAATCAACATACTTGGGAATGCGGGGATGATTGAGTTGTTGGAGAATTTGTGCTTCTCGTTCAAAGAGTTTGAGGTCGTCCCACTGTACAGCACCGCCAAAAGCAAGAATTTTAACCACAACTTGCTTCTTTTGTACATCAGCAGCTTGTAAATCCAATGCTAACCAAGTTTGGCGAATTCCATTGTTACCAAGTAGGCATTGGAGTTGGTAACGATTTTGTAACAATTGTTCTGCTTGCAGCATCTAGCACCTGCTTCATCACCAGCCTAATGTCTCTAATCTAGCTATAACTCTCTAAGAGTGGTAACAGAAATTGTTTAATGCCCACACCCTATGAATTCGCGCTCCAGCATCATTTATTTATGGCGATGTATTCTGCGTTGTTACTCCACACTAAGTTTTTATCTAACTTGAAGCCTTTCGTACTGGTTGTAGCGATACACGACTCCAGAAATTGCAGAAAATAACAACCACGAGAGCGTATTTAAGCGAAAATCAAAGAGACTGACATCTGCTGTATTGAATAGCACCCAGCCTACAAAAACCAGAAGATAACTGAAAAATATCAATTTATCTTCTGCCTCCTCTAGATATTCTGACTTTCGCAATACTTGGACACCTGCAATAAATATCCAAACGAGTAAGCCACAAAATAAAAGAGCGGTGGGAAACCCAGTTTCAGCAAATACCATCAAAAACAAATTGTGGGGATGTCCCAACCAAACGTCCATCTTTGCTTGATAAAGTAGAGTGAAATTGCGTAACCCCCAACCAGTCCAAGGACGCTGCCCAGTCAAAGACAAAGCAAATTGCCACTGTGTTTTGCGTAGTAACGCGACTGGTCTATCAGGATACATTTGGTCGTTTAACCGTGCCCAGAAGAAAGCAGGAACGACCTTACGAAACAATTGAGCCACAGGCGAAGGAGCAAAAGCAGCCAAAAGCACGCTAGTGGCGATACCAGCGACGCCAGCCACAAGAATCCGCCAGCCTTCGTAAAAGGCATAAGCTAAACAAGCAACAATAGCGATCGCCCAAGCATTCCGCGAGTCAGTCAAAATTAATGCCACTAAATTGGCAATCACCGCCACAGTCAGGAAGAGCAAGGTGAGATGGGGAGATGGAGAAGATGAGGAGGATGAGGAAGTTTTCCCCCTTATCTCCCTCATCTCTTTTATCTCCCTTATTCCCCTTATACGCCGATAGTTTTCCACCCACAACCCTAACCCTAGGATAAAAACTATCATCAAATAACCAGCCAACGTGTTGGCGTACATGAATATGGAAGCCATGCGACCTAGTGGTTGTCCTCCAGGTTCTATGTCCCATTCCACGACAAACCATAAAATTCTTATCTTAAAAGACCAATCCAAAAACAACTGCCCAAATCCAAGAATCACCACTGGTAGCGAACTGAACACCAAAATCCAAGACATTTGCCGCAATTGTGCAGGAGTCTGAATCAGGGCGTTGAAGCCAGCAAAAACTATAAAATACGGTAAGAAATTAAATAAACCTAGGAACGCCGCCGTTTTGTCATAAGCAAAGCCAGCGGTGATGATCAGCAATACACTCAGCAGAGCAAACCCCCAGTTAAGGGGGCGGCGAATAATAGTGCGGTATTGAGCGATCCAAGTTCCTAAGGATGCCAAAACTATACCCACAGCTCCAAAAAATGGACTCAGTGGGAAGATGAGCAGTCCCAGTTGGGCGTAATTCCACAAGGATTGCAAACTAGGTTTGGGATGACGAAAAGCTGTTTTCAAGCAGGCTCCCAACATTCAGCACGAGTCAGACGAATTTGAGCTAAGGCGAATATGGTAGGTATGATCCGACCGTAGTTAGTGGCGATCGCTCTCCATCCCAAATCCGCAAAAAACCAACCCCACATCACTGGTCCTACAACAGCAAACACGCTGCGAACTACCCCATATCGAGCCGCACTAACAGCCATACCTCGTTTTGCCATCTGCGCTGCGACATAGTTTTGAAACTGGTTGGTAACCACCCCAGAACCTTGAATTGCCGCTTCTTTGGCAACTTGATATGTAGCAAAATGCAGCGCAAATTGACTAGCGATTTGTTTGAGCAACAATGGCTGGACGACAGAGGTGACAGCGAGGGCGCTACCGCCTTTGAAAAGTAATCCTAGGGGATCTCGCTGCAATGTCAGTGGCAGCGGTTGACTTAATTCTGCTTTAGCAAGCTGGCGCTGTATCCGCACGGTCAATTTTTGCTTATCCTTCGCCGGCAATTTTTTCCATACGTGTCCCAAAAGGTGCAAAAACACCTCAGCTTCTAAATCAACTGTTGTCAGTTCACTAGAATAAGGTATTTTCAAATACTTACACACTTGAATCAGCGCTTGTCGGTAAGTCACCTGCTTTGTGCGTCCCCGCAAGACTGTCATCCCATCTGCTGCCAAAAAACGAAAGCGCTGTTCTAGTGCATCTAACCACGCTTTGCGACCTTGGCTTTGCACGTCTATCGGTTCTGGTGTGTGAACATAATCTAGGGGATTAAACTTACGACTAAACAGAATTGCGGTCAAATCCTGCAATTCTTCCTCGGTTGCTAGCTCTAATACCGCCCTTAGTTCATCCAATTTCCCTTCCTCCCTTCCATACAGCTTTTTCTGTACCTTATTCTACTATTAGCTTTCTGGACTCATAAGTAGTCGTGTCACTTGTCCTTATATTCTTTATTCTTTGACTAATGACTGACGTTGCAGTAATTGGTGCCGGCATAGCGGGTTTAGTTTGCGCCCAGCAATTAACTCAAGCTGGCTATTCCGTGCGAATTGTAGAAAAATCCCGTGGTTTAGGAGGACGAGTCGCCACACGCCGATTATATGGCACTTGCGCGGATCATGGGGCGTGTTACCTCAAGCCAAAAGGCGAACTTTTCGGACGTTTACTTGAATTGTTACACCAACGTCATGTCCTCGAAGTCTGGACAGATACGGTTTACGATTTCAAATCTGGTTCAGGGCTTACTATTGCCAACACCTCACCCCCCACTCCTCGATATGTTGCCCCTGGGGGAATGAGTGCTATTGCCAAATTTCTGGCTCAAGATTTAGAAATCTTGCTGAATCAGCGTGTCATAGCCATCACTCCTACCCCCGAAAACTCTTGGCGTCTGACTTTAGAATCCAGCAATGAAGAATTAACAGCTACTTCCGTAGTTGTCGCCATTCCTGCACCACAAGCTTTAATGCTGTTGGAACCCTTAGGGGAAACTCTACTAGGCACAGCATTTCTGAATAACCTGCGTTCTGTAGAATTCTACCCCTGCCTCAGTGTTATGGCTGGATATCCTTCCACTTCCCAACCACTTCCACATTGGAAAGCCCTGAATTTTGTAGATGATGCTGATTTAGCATGGATTGGCTTAGATAGCAGCAAACGTCCAAGCCCTGAACAACCCGTTTTCGTCGTGCAAAGTAGCGCTGCTTTTGCTCAGCGTCATGATCAAACCCAGGATTTACACCCAGTAGGACAGTATATAGTGCAACGTGCATCTGAGTGGCTGCTTCCTTGGCTAGATACCCCCGAATGGATACAAGTACATCGCTGGCGGTATGCCTTTCCTAGCCGTTCTTTGCAGGAAGCGTGTTTACCTGCTAACTCTTCTTTACCTTTGATATGTTGTGGTGATTGGTGTGGCGGAAATCTTGTGGAAGGTGCAATGCTTTCTGGGCTAGCGGCTGCTGAGGAAATTAACAATTACCTACGTCATTTACCTCTACCCAAAGAGAGTTTTTTAAACTTTTTGTCTTGAATAATTTTATTTACTTTTTCGGTCTATTGTAGTTGCGCGTCTATCCTAAAAATGGTGCCTAATGAAGTCTGAAATTGACTAAATGCATCAATTTAGAGTAGAAACGCTACTACGGGTTTAAGATTATCTTTTATTTTAACGGGTCGTGTCCCCAATTCATTAACGAGTAGCGCCAGCGTGTATGCTCAACATCGCCATCCGGTTGCTGTGCTGAATGGCGGTGGATGTAACTGATGACTTTTTTCATATGCGCTAAATCATCATCAGTGTAGTCATCTTTTTTCTTTTGCAATAATTCGACGATGCGCTTACCAGATTTATGTCCGATGGATTCATCGTCTCCATCTTTTTGCCCAACCGATTGAGAATCTTCAGTTTCTAGCCAAGATTCCAGTTCCTTTGTTGTCATATTGACTGAGGAGTTGAACTCGTCTATCACTGATTTGACATCTTTACTCATAACGTTGCATTACTCCTCAATTTTCTCTAAGGACTCAGGTTTGTGAGCGGCTTCTTTTCCAGTTTTGTCACTTTTAACCAAGTACTCAGGGTTATCTTTGGAGGCGGCGACATGATGTCCTTTAATATCTGTAGGTGAAGTGAGTTTCTTTTCCACCTCTCCAGTTGTTTCTCCTCGCGAGGTATTCCACTTCACGCGATCGCCTTTTTTCAACTCGTCAGTCACGGGGTTTTCTCCTATTTGAAGTTTTACACCCCTTAATTATGTGTACGGAAATAGACGAATTAATCTTTCTGTTGACAGAAAAAGTGGGGCAATGTTAGCTTGTCCTATGCGAAGCGGTTTGAAGCGGTTTACTGTCTTTTGATGACAGTAGCAAATCTCGTAGCTGAATAGAATGGCGACTTACTTAGTAGGCAAAAGACCCAAAATGCCAACAGTGAAAGTTGAAGTACAACTGTCTTCAAAAGAGTGACTTAAGGCTGTTGAGTAGTTGAACCAGCCAGATTTAGAGCTTTTTGTATCTCAAGTCCTTGCGCTACAAGCACAGCGGAAAGCTTCTAGTTTGCCCCAAGCAGAGGCTGAATTATTAACCCAAGTTGCTAGTGCAGTGCGAATCCACACCAGTGGTAGTCATCTTTGTATCATCTTGCAGTCGTTTAGTATATTTAAAGTTTTGCCACATAACACATATGGTAAAAGTCAATAATGACAGATAATTAATAATCATAACTAAACTAAAAGTCAGAAAAAAAGGGTGTAAATTCCATCGGCTTTTTTAGTGACCTCAATATGCCGGGGTCACTTTTTAGCTTAAATCCCTTATTTCCGCATTTAATAATGAAACAGAAGGATACTGAGTTTATTGAGCATTTCCAAGTCTTAGCCTTAGATGGTAAAAATGACCGAATCTGCTTTATAGTTCCTGAAAATCCATCAAGCAGTAAACCTTGCTGGTGTCGTGCTAATCAACGAATGCGAGTAGGAATGGTAGTCAAAGGCAGATTAGTTCCACAGGATAACCCTGAAATTCTACCTATGCTAGTGATTGAAAATTAGTAAAATTAGTGAAATCCAAAAATCAGGATAATTTTTTCTTCTGTACAGCATCTATATCAAGGTTGAATTATTGTTACTTATATTTGTAGTTTTCATCACATTAAGGAATTAACAATGTAGTGTTGTGTCCCTTGGATTGGATTGTCATGGAACAACGATTTTCGATATCGAATAAGGAGAAAAAGGAGCTATACCACTCTGAACTAGTGAGATATGGCGTTACTTTTGATAAAGCAGCAGAAGCAGCTAAAATCCTAGCATCAGGAAAACCAGATGAGCTTTTGACTGAGAAAGAGATAGAACGAGTGAATGAAGTTTGTGAAGCGTGGTTGTCAAAACACAAGCGTTATAAGAACTTGAACCCGCTTCTAGCAAAACATAAACGGCATTCTCATTAGTCCCACCTCTGGTCACACGAGGGGGGCATCTCTATCTATGGGTCAAGTATTACCTTCAAGTGAAAAGCCTCACTTCTATAAGAAGAAGGAGGCTAGGTATCTTTTCATTGTTTATAACAGAACAGATGTGATGTTTCGAGGCGCTCTATCTCCTTTGTAAGGGTGGAGCGCTTGTCTTTATAAGTATAAATATTACATTAGGGAAACAACAAAAAACCCCGGTGAAAGCAACCGAGGCAACTAAGCGATTAGGAGAAGTCCGAATGACAATTACAGATACTGAAATCCAAAAATTTTAGCTAACGCCCAAGGCAACCAAAACTAGAGTGGTGACGATTAAGGAAGCGAACACGCCTTGTACAACGTATTTGCGTTGTTCCCAAATTGCAGGGTACTCGGCATAGTACATTTTGGGTTCAGTTGCGTAGTTGTTGAGGATACCGTCTTCATTAACAGTGGTATACATAGCTGTTTTCTTTTTAGTTTTTAACTTATGTAAACAAATTTAACAATTTTATTACAAAAAGTCAACAGGGCTTGACAACCAAAGGCTGATGGGGTTAATAGGAATCACTTATCTGAAAATGGGGTTATAGTCCCTAATTCCATAGAAAAATATAGAATTAGTTTGCAAGCGTGACGCAAGACTTGGGTGAACTACTACACCCTTTATCCCGTTGCAGAAAGCATCTGGGAATACTTTGCGAATGATGTTATAAAACTGTGAGAACGCCCCATTGATGGTAATTTCCTCGTCGATGCCAGTCAACCAGGTTCAGGGTTATGACTCTTGGTAAATTTGAGTTATATTTTTGAAGGTATCAAACACTAGCTTTAGCTGAATTCAAAAAATGGAATTCTTTCTTCTTTATGGGACTTCCAACTAAAAAAATCTCCAATTTGTAGTGATGCACCGAAACAATGGTGGGTTACGGCGCACTTTAGTTACCATGTAAAACCTCATCTGTCATGCGCCTAACCCACCCTACATAATGGATAATTTATTTTTTGCTACTCCCTATAACCTTTGGATTTATCTGTGAAATCATTCCGAGTTGTGCGTTCTGCGTTATTCTCATTTCTTCATTAAAGATTTATTTAGGAGAACATGACTGCAGAAAAAATGCAATGGTTGCGAATAGCTTTCCAGCTTAAAGGTTCAGTTATCACAGCAATTTACAAACGCGTTCTCGCATGTGGTATTTTTGGTGTTTTTATTTCTCTACTTTACCATTTTAAACTTCCTGTCTCTCAACCTATTTTAGAAAGTGTTATTCCCAGTATTGTTTTAGGTTTATTACTGGTTTTTCGCACTAATACGGCTTACGAACGCTTTTGGGAAGGAAGAAAAATCTGGGGTAGTATCGTCAACGATGTCCGAAATCTGGCGCGGCAAATTTGGGTATCAATAGATGAAATTAACCCAGAGGATAGAGACAAAAAAATTAGGATTTTACGATTAGTGGTAGCTTTTGCCGTAGCGACAAAGTTACATTTACGGGGAGAACGTGTCAATAAAGAGTTAGAAGAATTAATGTCTATTTCTAAATACCTAACGCTGAAGACAATGAACAATCCTCCTCTAGAGATAGCGTTTTGGATTGGAGATTATCTACAGCTACAGTACAACCGCAATTGTATAAACAGCTATCAGTTGATAGCCATACAAGAATTGTTGAATAGTTTGGTAGATAGTTTAGGGGCTTGCGAACGTATCTTAAAAACACCCATTCCCCTAGCATATGCGATTCATTTGAAGCAATTATTGTTACTTTATTGCCTCTTGTTGCCTTTTCAACTTGTCCATAATCTTGGTTGGTGGACAGGTGCCATTGTCGCCTTGGTTAGTTTTACCTTATTTGGTATTGAAGCGATTGGCTTGGAAATTGAAAATCCCTTTGGTTACGATCCTAACGATTTGCCATTAGACACTATTTGCAACACGATGAAGCGGAATATCGAGGACTTGATCAGTCTGACTCCCAGCGTTCATGTGTATACAGGCAAGGAAATCAGGAATCGGGAGTCGGAAGTTGGAAATGGTTAACTGAAAATCTCCACACTACACCCCTTTTTCACAAACGCCGAATACCACTTTCCAAACCTTGACACACACCAGTCAGAAAATCTAAATCCAAAGTAGCAATAGTATCGCTGGGTTTGTGATAGTTGGGATTGCGCATATTGGCTGTATCTGTCACCATGATCGCTGGATAACCTGCATCCCAAAAAGGTGCATGGTCACTCCTTCGAGTTTGAGGCACTATCTTACCTCTATTCGGCACTGGTAGCCACTGACTGGGTACGCCAACTTTGCGGATACTACGGCTAATACTTATTAAGTCGCGAATTGTCCGCCAATTACCAATTAAAGCAATAAAATCACCGCGATTAGGATAAAAGCGTTCTAAAGGAGATGGGTAATTTTGAGTACCTGGAGTCGGATCACAATATCCCAGCATTTCCAGAGAAATCATTAAGCGTAAGGGTTGCTGTTCTTGCTTCAGCTTAGCGGCATACTCAGTACTACCTAGTAAGCCGTATTCTTCCATATCAAAAGCTACCAGCCGCAGGGGATGTTTTGTCGGTTGGGCAGCAAACATTCTTGCCAATTCCAGCAAGACTGCCATACCTGTGGCATTATCATCAGCCCCTGGTGTTCCGGGTACGGCATCGTAATGGGCACCGATTAAAATTGGTGGCAATCCCTTTTGTGAGCCAGGTTGTGATGGTAAATTCAATATGAGATTTTGACAGGTTTTTCCCCTGACGCTAAAGGTGTGGATTTCCACACTTCCCAATTGTCCAAATTGTTGACGAATGTATTCTTGGACAAAAAAATGTCCAGCAGTCGCCAAATAGGGATCGCGATCGCGCGCTATTTGACTTAGGTGAGTTTCGAGTTGATTCTTGAGATTCACAAATTAACTAATGGTGAACACTGTTTGACCGTGTAATTCTCAACAGCAAGATACAATAAATCAAGCATTAGCTCTAAACAATTAATTTATAAGACACTATAGGAGAACAGTAACGCATGGGCAAGGTAGTCGGCATTGACTTGGGTACAACCAACTCAGTAGTTGCCGTCATGGAGGGTGGCAAGCCGGTGGTGATTGCCAATGCAGAAGGAATGCGAACGACTCCCTCCGTCGTCGGTTTTAGTAGTAAAGAAGGCGAAAGAGTGGTTGGGCAAATGGCACGGCGACAAACCGTCCTCAACCCACAAAATACATTTTTCGCCGTGAAACGCTTCATTGGGCGCAGGTATGCCGAACTCAGCCCAGAATCAAAGCGAGTCCCCTACACCATCCGCAAAGACGAAGTTGGTAATATCAAAATTTCTTGTCCTCGTCTCGATAAAGATTTTGCCCCAGAAGAAATTTCCGCAATGGTGCTGAAGAAATTGGCAGAGGACGCCAGTAAATACCTGGGTGAACCTGTCACAGGCGCAGTGATTACCGTGCCTGCTTATTTTAATGATTCCCAACGGCAAGCCACACGAGATGCTGGCAGAATTGCAGGTTTAGAAGTGCTACGGATTCTCAATGAACCCACCGCGGCTTCTTTGGCTTATGGATTGGATCGCGGCAACAGTGAAACCATATTAGTATTTGACTTGGGTGGTGGCACGTTTGACGTGTCGATTTTGGATGTTGGCGATGGCGTGTTTGAAGTCAGATCCACAAGTGGAGATACACAGCTTGGTGGTAATGATTTTGACAAAAAAATAGTCGATTGGTTGGCGGAGAAATTTTTAGAAGAAGAAGGGGTAGACTTAAGACGCGATCGCTCAGCTTTACAACGCCTATTAGAAGCAGCGGAAAAAGCTAAAATCGAACTTTCTTCTGTCAGCGTTACCGATATTAACTTACCCTTCATCACCGCTACAGAAGATGGTCCCAAACATCTCGAAACTCGGTTAACTCGTTCCGAATTTGAAGGTTTGTGCGATGACTTACTTGGGCGTGTGCGCCTTCCAGTCAAACGCGCACTCAAAGATGCTGGGTTGACACCCGCAGACATTGATGAAGTCGTGTTGGTGGGTGGTTGCACCCGTATGCCAATGGTACAGCAGCTCGTGCGGGCGATGATTGGCAAAGAACCCAACCAAAACGTCAATCCTGATGAAGTGGTGGCGGTGGGTGCAGCAATACAGGCGGGTATTCTCGCTGGCGAACTCAAGGATGTCCTGCTGTTGGATGTCACGCCTTTATCTTTCGGATTAGAAACCGTCAACGGCGTGATGAAAAAACTTATTCCCCGCAACACAACTATACCAGTCCGTCGCTCTGACATCTTTTCGACATCCGAAAATAACCAAAATACTGTGGAAATCCACGTCATCCAAGGTGAACGGGAGATGGCAGCAGATAACAAGTCCCTGGGACGGTTCAAGCTGTATGGCATTCCGCCAGCACCACGTGGCATACCACAGATTCAAGTATCATTTGATATAGACGCCAACGGGATTCTACAAGTGACGGCTCTGGATAGAACCACAGGTAGAGAGCAGAGTATCACAGTTCAAGGCGCTTCTACGTTGAGCGAAGGCGAAATCAGGCAGGCAATTCAAGATGCTGAGAAATACGCCGAAATCGACCGAGAACGCAAAGAACGGGTAGAAAAGCGCACTCGTGCAGAGGCGCTGATCATACAAGCAGAACGACAACTCAGAGAAGTGGCGTTGGATTTTGGGATGCAGTTTGCCCGCAGCCGTCGCCAAAGAATTGATAATATCTGCCGAGAACTGCGCGAGAGTTTGCAAGAAAACGACGACAGAGGCATTGACCAAGCTCACGCCGACCTGCAAGATGCTTTGTATGACCTAAACCGGGAAGTCCGCCAGTACTACGTTGACGACGAAGAAGATGACTTGTTCGGCACTATTCGTGACTTGTTTACTGGCGATAAAGACCGGGAACGCGAACGCGAATCTCCAAGGGATACGTTCCGCGATCCTCCCTACGGAAGCCGCCCAAGAGGCGATGGCGCAGAACGCCCACCCTACAGAGATGATGCTTCCGGAGGAAGCCGCCCAAGGGGCGAACGCGATTACTACGGCAAAAACTACGACAGGGATGATGACAGGGACTATGACAGAAGAGGTCGTTCCTCCTATGACACCGGTTCTTCACGCAAACCCCGTCCTAGCTACCAAGATAACTGGGACGATGACGATGATTGGTTATGACATAGAAGTGGATGTTTTTAGGAAATAAAGTTATAACTTTCCCGGCGGGGTTTCCCGCCCTTAATTCCTAAAATGACATCTCTAACGCAAAATAAAGATGAAAGAGGTTGATTCCGAATTCGGATTTGATCATAAGTAATAGGTAATAAGTAATTAGTTAGTCGTTCAATAATTAATGAATCGTCATTCAAAAATCTAAAATCTAAAAGCTAAAGATAAACAACAGAACTATGCAAAATTTGCAGAATTTTCGCGATTATTACGAGATTTTGGGAGTCACTAAAGAGGCAACAAATGAAGATATTAAAAAGAACTATCGACGGTTAGCGCGTCAGTATCACCCAGACCTCAATCCAGGAAACAAAGCAGCAGAGGAAAAATTTAAGGATATCGGTGAGGCATATGAAGTCCTTAGCGATCCAACTAAGCGGGCACGTTACGACGAGTTCAGTCGCTTCTGGCAACAAAAAGGCTTTGCGGGTAAACAGGCACCACGAGGAGGGAAAACCTGGGAAAATCGCTCTAACGGTCGCGCCAGCACTGCTGAGGTAGACCCAGGGAAATATGCTGATTTTGATAGTTTTATTAATCAAGTCATTGGTGTAGGCGTTCGCAAAGACAATAGAAATGGAAACTCCAGCAATGGCGCGGAGAGCGATCCGTTTAGTTCTCCGAATAGAAAAGTTCAATATACAGTCAACTCCCGCCCCACTCGTCGGGATATAGAAGCAAGATTGACCCTGCCACTCGAAAAAGCTTATAAAGGTGGTTCGGAAAGGATTCGCTTGGAAGATGGGCGATCGCTTGAAGTCAGTATGCCCCCAGCGATGGTTACAGGTCAAACCATCCGCCTAAAAAACCAAGGCATCAATGGTGGCGACTTATACTTAAAAATTACTGTAGAACCACATTCTTTATTTAAAGTAGAAGGCTCAAATGTCTTCACTCAAGTGCCGGTCACTCCTACGGAAGCCGTCTTGGGAGGACAAATAGAAGCACCAACCCTAGACGGACCAGTCAAAATGTCTATTCCCCCTGGTGTGAGATCTGGTCAACGCTTCCGTCTGGCAAATAAAGGCTACCCCAAGGAAAACGGTGAACGTGGTGACCAATTGGTGGAAATTCAGATCGTTGCTCCGAAAAATATTAGTCAGCAAGAACGTGAACTTTACGAAAAGTTACGGCAGATAGAAAGCTTTAAACCCCGCGCTGATTTGGTGAGATAGGGATTGTGAGAGTGAGTGGTTATTAGGAAATGTTAATAACTAACAACTAACAACCAATAACTGACAAACTCACTGTCATCGTCTGCTTGCCGGGTTGGTTAGGTTTAGAATATTAGAAAAAACTTTATTGCCACGTGACTCAAACAGCCGTAAATCAGAATGGGGCAATGGCACAAAGCAGCGAACCGACCTATTACTCCCTGCTAGGACTGCATCCCTCAGCATCGCCAATCGACATCCGTCGCGCTTACCGGGAACTGAGCAAGCACTATCATCCAGATACGACAAAATTGCCGACTGCTTTGGCTACTGCCAAATTTCAGCAACTTAACGAAGCGTACGCCACCCTCAGCAGTCCAGAACGACGATTTAGCTACGACCTGAAAATTGGCTATTCCCGCTTTGGGGTCATCCAAGCACCCCCTGACTTGAACCGTCCTGTTTCCTATTCCCATGACTGGTCTAAATCAGCTTACCTCGACGCCAGCGATCGCCCCCTGTCAACAGGTGAAATCTTTGCTTTGTTTATTCTGGGATTAACATTTTTAGTTTGCTTGCTGCTGGCGATCGCCATCGGTTTAACTCGTGGAGAGGCTGCCTTTCAAATGCAACTGCTACAAAATACTCCAGCAGTACAACAACCCGATACCAGTATTTCACAACTTAATATCCCTTCACAAATTCCAAAATAAAAATTAAATAAAAATTATCTTTTCACTCTTAATTGTTGACTTGTGACTGAAAATATGCTTACTCCTTCCCCGGAAACACCCTTGTATAACCATCCCCTTCCCCAAATTGAACAGTGGCTGAGAGAGCAAGGCTGTCAACAAGATGAAACACAACTGCATTGCTGGCGCGTACAGCGATCGAATTGGCAAGCAGAACTTTGGCTAGATATCGAGCAAATCATCGTGCGATATGTCCAAGCCGGAGAAGGTGGGCAAGATATCCAACGCGCGTTCAAGTATTCCCTCAGCCGACAAGATATAGAACGAGCTGTTTTTTCTGGACCTTGAATAAGCGATTAGGGATTGGGGATTAGGGATTAGGGATTAGGGATTAAGGTAAGGTGCGAGTATTGTCCAGTCGCCAGTCGCCCTTCGGGTATCTCCTTCGGAGACGCTGCGCGAACGCCAGTCGCCTCAACGGGGGGAACCCCCGCACGGCGCTGGACTCACCAGTCGCCAGTCCCCAGTCCCCAATCTTCACACTTTGCCAAATCTACGATCCCGTTGCTGATAGGCGCATAAAGCGCGATGAAACTCATTGCGGTTAAAATCAGGCCAGAAAGCTTCAGTTATATAAATTTCTGCATAAGCTATTTGCCACAGAAGGAAATTCGATACCCGCATTTCCCCACTTGTACGAATTAATAAATCTGGGTCACAAATGCCCTGAGTGTAGAGGTGACGTTCAAATGTCGCCTCATCAATTTCATCTGGTTGAAGTAGACCTTGCTCTACTTTATGGGCAATTGCGCGGCATGCCTGTAAAATTTCCTGTCTTGCCCCATAATTGGTTGCGACTGTGAATTTAATACCGCGATTGTTTCTAGTTTCTTCCATTGAACGGGAAATTTCTTCTTGCAGCGAACTGGGTAAGGCGCTCAAATTGCCCACAAATCTAATTTGAACATTCTCCTCCATCATTTCCCGCAGTTCTTGG
Organism: Scytonema sp. HK-05; assembly: GCF_963872035.1. NCBI lineage: Bacteria > Bacillati > Cyanobacteriota > Cyanophyceae > Nostocales > Scytonemataceae > Scytonema > Scytonema sp. HK-05. The sequence continues at coordinate 74,430 of NZ_CAWMYC010000002.1, read as the reverse complement.
CGCAAAACCCGCTGAAATAGAGTCATCAAAAAATCTACTTCTTCGCTCGGTCTTCCCCAGTTTTCAGTCGAAAAAGCATAAGCCGTCAGCGCCCCAATTCCCCAATCATCGCAACAGCGAAGCAAATTTTTCAGAGCATCTACTCCCCGCTGATGTCCTATAAATCGGGGGAGTCCTCGACTTTTAGCCCATCGACCATTGCCATCACAAATCACCGCAACGTGCTTGGGCAATAGTTCTCGTTTTAAATCAGGGGGCAACTCTTGCAGTTCAGTGTGTTGTGCTGTCATTTCTTATCTCGTCGTGAAGCAGTCGATGGTAATCCTAGTAAACGTGAAATCAGTGCTAATGCTTTACCACGAATCTGACGACCCAAACTTAACAAATCAGGAGCAACATTCTCCCGATCAACAGTTGGGGAAAATCGAGCCTCTAATGACTCTTTCAGCTTCGTAATGGTCAGTGGTCTGTTTAGGGTTCCTCGTTCCGCTAAAGAAATGGAACCTGTTTCTTCTGATACAACCACACAAATGCAATTTTCGACCCGCTCAGTAATTCCCATCGCCGCCCGGTGGCGTGTTCCCAATTGGCGTGAGGCTGTGCGTCCCGATAGCGGTAAAATTATACCTGATGCCACGATGCGCGAGCCACGAATTAACGTTGCCCCATCGTGTAATAAAGTTTTCGGCTGAAAAATCGTCTGTATAAGTTCTTTTGAAACTTCGGCATTCAGCTTTACTCCCGGCACAGAAAAATCCCGCTCGTCAATAGGACCAGTGGTTTCCAAAATTAGCAAAGCTCCAATCCGGTTTTTCGACAGTTCTTTAACAGCATCGACAATTTCATCAATTACACTATCAGATTTAGGAACCGCCAGACGGGACGGTTGAAACAACTGCCGGAATTCACCACGTCCCAATTGTTCCAAAAAACGGCGAAACTCTGACTGGAGAGCAACCGCCATTGCTACAGCACAGCCAATTACTAACTTCTCCAGCACAAAGTTCAGCAGTTGTAGGTGCAATCTGCTACTTATTGCTGATGCCAGCATCAGAATAATAAATCCTCGCACCATCCAAAGTGTCCGGCGCTCACTAATAATAACGAGTATCATGTACGTCAGCGCCAGTACTAACACAATATCCAGAGTCTCAACCAGCAAGGACTGTGACCTTCCTAGGTTTATCAGCCATTGCGTCCACCAATCTTCCATGACATCTGGCGTGAAAGTATGAAGTATGAAGTGTGAAGAATGAAGAATGAAGAAGGAAGAATCAAGAATGAAGAATGAAGAATGAAGGATAAAGGATGAAGTATCAAGTATGAAGTATAAAATTTTCATCCTTTACTGTTCTACCTTCCTTTCATCCTTTATCCTTCTTTGTTTCTTTCTTTCTCTATCCTTCTACCTTCGTTTCATCCTTCATCCTTCTTAAGTCTTTCTGGTAGACGATCCTGTCGAATCAAGTCTTGATAAGTTTCGCGTTGCAAAATCAAATTTGCTTCGCCATTGGCTACTATAACAGCTGCCGGTCGAGGCAAGCGGTTGTAGTTAGATGCCATACTGTAATTGTAAGCACCAGTTGCCATGACTACGAGAATATCCCCTGGTTCCGTTTTTGGTACCTGGGCATCCTTTATTACAATATCCCCTGATTCACAATGCTTTCCGGCAATTGTTACAGTTTCTGTAAGTGGAGCAGACAATCGATTGGCAACGACGGCGCGATACACTGACTGATATGTAATTGGGCGTGGGTTATCAGACATTCCCCCATCAACTGCTACGTAGGTACGTATTTCTGGAACGACCTTGGAAGAGCCAATGGTGTAAGCTGTCACACAAGCTGTTCCAATCAGGGAACGCCCCGGTTCAGATAATAATTTTGGCAAAGGCAAATTTGCTGCCTCACAAGCTTCTTGAATCACTTCACAAATCGGTTTTACCCACTCTTCGATGCTAGGTGGATCGTCCGATTCTGTGTACTTAATCCCTAAGCCGCCTCCCACATTCAACTCTTTGACCGATAAACCGTATCCAGCAGCTTTACTCATCCACTGCACCATAACCGCAGCTAAATCCTGATGCGGTTGGCGTTCAAAAATCTGAGAACCAATATGGGCGTGTAATCCCACACAGTCAATCACAGATTGTTGACTCACAAAAGTAAACAAGTCATCGAGTTGATTGGGATCAAAGCCAAATTTACTATCCAGGTGTCCCGTGCGAATATACTCGTGTGTATGACATTCTATACCAGGCGTTAAACGCAGCATGATGCGGATGGGGGCTAGCGACTGGTGAGTCCAGCGCCGTGCGGGGGTTCCCCCCGTTGAGGCGACTGGCGTTCGCGCAGCGTCTCCGAAGGAGATACCCGAAGGGCGACTAGCGACTGGGGACTGGGAACTACTCCCAATCCCTAATCCCGAATCCCCAATTCCTAGGGAAACCAAAGTGTGCAACTCATGCCAGTTATCCACTACGATGGTGCAGCCAGACTCAATGGCATAAATCAGCTCTTGGCGGGATTTATTATTGCCGTGGAAGTAGATTTTTTCGGGACTCACGCCCGCAGTTAAGGCTGTGTAGAGTTCGCCTCCAGAAACGACATCTATTCCTAAACCAACGGAAGCTACTACAGCGCAAACAGCTAAGCAACTCCACGCCTTGGAAGCGTACAGTACCTGAGATTCTCCCTTGTAGTAGCGCTTGAAGCTGTCCCGGTACTGCTGACAAGCTATTGTGAGGGTTTCTTCATCTAAAATATATAATGGTGAACCAAATTGCTCAACTAAGGTTGTGACATCACAGCCTCCTATTTCCAAATTGTTATGACTGTTTATTCTGGCACTCAGCGGTAGAAGTTCCTGATTTGGTGAAAGACTTGTGTTTGAAGTGCTTGATGCAGGCAAATACTGACTACCAAAATGTTGAACCCCAGTAGGGTGTGTCGATACCATAACTATAAAAGTTGTCCTTGTCTAAATTACGGGCGTGAGTAAGTCCTCCGCTTCCCAGTTTACAAAGGGCTTGTACCATTACGAACAAGTGTGACCAAATTACCATTAGAAATTAGACATCTAACTCCAGCAGATTTGAATGCAGTGCTGGAACTTGATCAAGCCTGTTTTGGTGGTTTGTGGACTTTAGAAGCCTATCAACGAGAGTTAGATAGCCCTAACAGTGACTTACTCGGTTTGTTTTCCTCTGTTTCTGTCAACAGACTACTGGGAATATGTTGCTTTTGGTCAATTTTAGATGAAGCACACATCACAATTTTGGCGGTTCATCCCCAATACCACCATCAAGGCTTCGGACAGGCTTTACTATACTCTGTGCTAAAAACTGCTTGCGATCGCGGCTTGGAACGAGCAACTCTCGAAGTCCGAGCTTCCAACTCGGCGGCAATTTCCTTATATCAAAAATTTGGCTTCAAAACAGCTGGGCGGCGGCGGCGCTACTACAAAGATAATGATGAGGACGCGCTGATACTTTGGCTGCCAGACTTGCAACACCCGGAATTTCAACAAACTTTAGAGAACTGGTGTACCATAATTAGCGATCGCTTAACAAAAGCCTCTTGATCATTAGTCATTGGTGAGTCCAGTGCTGTGCCTCCTAAGGGAGGAGCTTCGCTAACGCGCAGCGTGGCACGAAGTGCCATAGGAGGGTTTCCCGACCTAGGCAACTGGCGAACCCGTAAGGGTCATTAGCTTTTGATTAGCTTTTTTTATTGAATTTATTATTTTCTTTTTCTCTTTATAATGATTTTCGATTGGATGCAAAATATATCTGGAGGCGTATACCCTAGCCTCAGCAAGCGTTTGGCGCTTACACTCCGACAATTTTGTCTATGCTCGTTATATAAGAAATTATCATAAAGTTTCAAAGCTTCTTGACACGAATACTCAACTCTGGTATTAGTGTTTATTTGGGATTGAATAAAAACTTTTCAATCCAACCATCAATTGTTCGTGGTCAACCCTAAAAAAGGTAAACAAAGTTACGCTCCTCAGCACACTGACCGCACAAAAGTAAAGAAAATTAAATAAAAATCATGAAAATTTAGCAATCGCCCCATAAAGCTGGGTGAGTGATGGCGGATGTCTATTTCTTTATACAAGCATCCGTCCGCTTAGCCTGTGCTAAAATCAGCGTACCGGCACGACGCAGGTGATGGGACGAATGCCATATGTTTGAACGCTTCACAGAAAAAGCCATAAAGGTAATAATGCTAGCCCAGGAAGAAGCTCGCCGTCTTGGGCATAATTTCGTGGGTACCGAACAGATCCTCTTGGGTCTGATTGGAGAAGGTACCGGAGTGGCGGCTAAGGTACTGAAGTCTATGGGCGTCAATCTCAAAGACGCTCGGATTGAAGTAGAAAAAATCATAGGTCGAGGCTCAGGCTTTGTCGCTGTGGAAATTCCGTTTACCCCACGGGCAAAGCGGGTTCTAGAACTATCCTTGGAAGAAGCGCGCCAATTAGGCCATAACTATATTGGCACCGAGCATCTGCTGTTGGGCTTGATCCGAGAAGGGGAAGGTGTAGCAGCCAGAGTGCTAGAAAACCTAGGGGTAGATCTATCTAAAGTAAGAACCCAAGTCATCCGAATGCTGGGCGAAACAGCTGAGGTAACTGGTGGTGGTCAACCACGCGGGAACAAAACCCCAACATTGGACGAGTTTGGCTCAAATCTGACCCAAATGGCAGCTGACGGCAAGCTCGATCCAGTGGTGGGACGTGCCAAAGAAATTGAACGCGTGATCCAGATTTTGGGTCGCCGGACAAAAAATAATCCCGTGCTGATTGGGGAACCAGGGGTAGGTAAAACCGCGATCGCCGAAGGTTTAGCACAACGCATTGCCAACAAAGATGTCCCGGACATCCTAGAAGACAAGCGTGTGGTGACTCTGGATATCGGTCTACTTGTCGCAGGAACCAAGTACCGGGGTGAATTTGAAGAACGCCTGAAGAAAATCATGGATGAAATTCGTCAGGCGGGCAATGTCGTTCTCGTGATTGACGAGGTCCACACCTTAATTGGTGCAGGTGCGGCAGAAGGCGCAATCGATGCAGCAAATATCCTCAAACCCGCCTTGGCGCGAGGAGAACTACAGTGCATCGGAGCCACAACTCTAGATGAATACCGCAAGCACATCGAGCGGGATGCAGCTCTTGAGCGTCGCTTCCAGCCAGTCATGGTGGGTGAACCATCAGTAGATGAGACAATTGAGATTCTCTATGGTCTACGCGATCGCTACGAACAGCACCACAAGCTGAAAATCTCCGATGAAGCTTTGGTTGCAGCGGCGAAGTTGTCTGACCGTTACATCAGTGATCGTTATCTCCCAGATAAGGCAATCGACTTGATTGACGAAGCAGGAAGCCGGGTTCGCTTGATTAACTCCCAACTGCCCCCGGCAGCGAAAGAGTTGGACAAAGAACTGCGTCAGATTTTGAAAGAAAAAGACGATGCAGTCCGCGCTCAAGACTTTGACCGAGCTGGCGAATTGCGCGATCGCGAAATGGAAATCAAAGCCGAAATTCGCGCCATTGCTCAAAGCAAAACGAATTCTACCCGCACTGAAGGTGACGAACCTGTTGTAACGGAAGAAGACATTGCTCACATTGTCGCTTCCTGGACTGGAGTTCCGGTGAACAAACTCACCGAATCCGAATCCGAGAAGCTGCTGCACATGGAAGACACCCTCCATCAGCGCTTGATTGGTCAAGAAGATGCTGTGAAAGCGGTTTCGCGGGCAATTCGTCGTGCTCGTGTCGGTTTGAAGAATCCTAATCGACCCATTGCTAGCTTTGTCTTCTCTGGTCCTACAGGTGTAGGTAAAACCGAGTTGGCAAAAGCTTTGGCTTCTTACTTCTTCGGTTCCGAAGAAGCGATGATTCGCCTAGATATGTCGGAATACATGGAGCGCCACACCGTCAGCAAGCTGATTGGTTCGCCTCCTGGTTATGTCGGATATAACGAAGGCGGTCAACTGACCGAAGCTGTGCGGCGTCGTCCTTACACGGTAGTGCTGTTCGACGAAATCGAAAAAGCACACCCCGACGTCTTCAATATGCTGCTGCAAATTTTGGAAGACGGTCGCTTAACGGATGCTAAAGGTCGCACCGTAGACTTCAAGAACACCTTGCTGATTTTAACATCTAATATCGGTTCTAAGGTGATTGAGAAGAGTGGTAGCGGTTTCGGCTTTGATGTTGCTGAAGACCAAACAGAAGCGCAGTACAACCGGATTAAATCTCTGGTCAACGAAGAACTCAAGCAGTACTTCCGTCCTGAGTTCCTCAACCGTTTGGATGAAATCATCGTCTTCCGTCAATTGAGCAAAGAAGAGGTCTCCGAAATCTCCGACATCATGCTCAAGGAAGTGTTTGGTCGCCTCACAGAAAAAGGCATCACACTGGAAGTTACCGACAAATTCAAAGACCGCCTCATCCAAGAAGGTTACAGCCCCAGCTACGGCGCAAGACCATTACGTCGGGCAATTATGCGCTTGTTAGAAGATAGCCTCGCTGAAGAGATTCTATCTGGTCGCATTAAGGATGGTGATACAGCGATCGTTGATGTCGATGACACTGGCAATGTGGTTGTCAGATCTGAACAGCGCCGGGAATTGTTAACCCCTGTCGTTGAATAGGAAGAAAGAAGAAAAAGAAAGAAGATTAAATAATTCTTCTCTTTTCTTTCTTCACTCTTCACTCTTTTAATAAATGGTAGAGTAGACAATTGCTCTACCTTTTTTGTTGTCCAACAATTTCCACGGCTTGGAAGTTTGTCCTTCACCCTAACAGACTAAAGTTGCGGGGATTTTTTAGCTTGAGCGGCTATTCATCCCGCACCGCCCGCTGAAAGCTTGGTGTCGGGATGAATAGCCGGACAAAAACGAGGCGTACCCGACGCATTGTCCCCTAGAAATTGAGCCAGCCCTATTACAACGAATACTCGACTTGGAAGACAGATAAACATTACAAGGGCTGGCTCAATTTCTTCGTGTTAGACCCCCGCCCCGAACGGCAGGCGCTTCAAGCCGGGGAACCCGTCCAACGCGCTGCCTCCCTATGTTGACCGTCGGTTAATGCGGGAGTGGGGTACCCTCGTTTTTGTTAATCTCCGTGTTGGGTAACCTGTCAACAAGCGTCTTCAACAATTTGGGTAATCGTCTTATCTTTACTTGCTGCATATGACCGCAACTTGTTTAACCTACGAGTTGACGAAGTGTCCCTAAGACAACGCTCATCAAGGTGATATAGCCAGTGACATCGGATGGAACTTCAATCACCATTCTCTGAATTTCTAAATTTGGCACTGATGTCAGCAAATCGCTTAAAATATCGAGTTGAGAGCGCTTTTCTACGACTTCTAGTGTTTTGAATGCTGGGATTCAAACATCACAAACACCCCAAGTAGGTGCACTACCTACCTGATTAACCACAAGCCCAACCAAAGGCGACCTGGGTTTTGTGCGTCTTACACTGTGTGATGTGACCACACCCGACATCGCCAAACATAAACGGCAGATTGTTCTGCGAGTCAGCTAATGTTTTCGGATGATACCCAAATCGTTTTTGAACTTGAATCGGAGATAAATACATCAGGGTGAAAAAATAGTATGACTCACTCCATTTAACTCCGAAATTGTGTTTTCTAGTAATGAGTCCAGCTGAAACACTAACCGCATTCTTTGATTGCATACTGGGCAATTGGGATATTCGATTCCTTGAACCCAGCATGGCCAACCTGAGAGTTTGTCGCCGGAGTAGTGCGGATATTCCAACTCGATGTTATCCCACTCATTATCAGTTAAGTCTATTCCAAGTTCTGTGAGTTCTTCAGAGCCGGGATAATCTTGTATTTCCTCCCAGCTTACAATTTCTTTTGGGGGAAAGTAATTCTCTATGTCCGGTATTTCAATATCTAGCGCTTCCGTGTCAGGTTGAACAACTCGGACAAGCGTGCTTTTAGCAAAGGGTAACCAAGCTTCACACTCGGCTTCACAATCAGTATCTGTGCTTGTACAGTAAAACAGTTGGAGTAATCCGGTGCCGAACTCTCCCTGTATGGATTCTGCCAAAGAGTTGAGATTAAGTTGCAAAAACAGTTGCATAGGTTTACCGCAATGTTGACAGACGGGCCAGTGTTCGTTCTTGTTCAACCACGGTTTTCCCGAAAACTTGGAGGCTTTGAGCGCACCGTCACCCTCACTCACTTTTGGTAAAAAAGCAGCACGCATGAACGGTCTTATGGATGCAGGAATCAAATCCATGTAGGCAAGTATCTTACTATAGTTCTTAGGTTATTCGTTCCTCTCCTGATTATTCTTGTTATCTTTGTTTCTATACAGAAAATGAGCAGTATTGCAAAAACAAAGCCGAGATACTGAGGATACGTAAACATTTCCTCATTGATAAGAAAACTTTTACTGATAGCTAATATCTATTCGTCTATTTGCCAAACATCCTTGGTTACATTTTCATCCAAAATCTTCTTCGGTCGCACAATCACAATGATTCGCCCAAGTAGCGGAATTTCCGGTGCGGTTTCAAACCATTGAAAGTCTAACTCCCCAGAGTTATCAACCACAAAATAACTATTAGCGTCCCATTCTCGCTGTTGCCGATCTATAACAACCAACACCGGTTGTGAAACATTTTGTGTTTGGTTGGGAAAGCGATCGCTCTTGCACAAAATCACCACTGGTTCTTCGGCATTCAACAAAACCTGCCAACCTGGTAATGGTACCCAAGCTTGCTCTCCTGCAAACTTGACCATGCGAAATGGTTCTATCTCTTCTATTACGGGTACTGCTTGCAGGTCTTTTGGTGCCAATGGCAACTCACCGACCACTGGCACGAGCCGAGGCAATTCTTCCTCTGAGTCTAGGCGGTAAAAGGGTAAAATAGGGGCAGGACGTTTAGGTACGACCGTAAAATCAGTCAATAACTGTTCGATTTGTTTCCTTGCTGTTTGTGAGTGAGCAAAACGCAAACCTTTGGCTATCAGGCGCGAGCGTTGTTGTAAGTCTGAGTTTTGGCGTGCTAGTTTCCAACATTGATAGGCAACTGCGTCTCCTGGATGATTTTCAAACCCCTCAGGTAAGGTACGAAAGCGGGAAAAATCTTTTATTGCTTTGGCGACTTCCCGCGCCTCATCAACATCAATTTTGTGTTGGAAGCTGAGTTCTGCAGCAGCGGCGCGTTCTTCTTGGGTGAGCAGCCGCAGTTCGTACAAAACATCACTTCCGCGCGTGGCGTAATGCGATCGCACTGCAACAGATGCACCAGCCTTTTCTATAGAATTGTAAACTTGAGAGCCAACAACGACCTGATTTTGTTGTATTTGCTCAAATCCAGTTGCCTCAAAAATGGCTTGGGGATCGTAACCGAGTTTTTGCAGTTGGGCTATAGCAGCTCCCCATTCCACCCAGGTGCCTTGCTTTTGTCTCAGCTTGCGCAGCAACTCTGGTGCCACATCGTTATTATCAGAATTTTGAGCATTGGGTGGTAGGTCAGTCATAATTCACGGTTCGAGCTTCAACAGAAGGCGGTTAATACTTATGCAGCAAATCTCATTGTATTATGAATCTTCCCGCACCTGACTCTTCAAGTACAGATGGGGTTTCAATAGTCTATTGTGAAGCCGATTTTTCAGTTCTCAATAAAAAAACAGTTTCTCGTCCTTGTTTTTACGTAATAACACTTAAAAAAAACTTGAAATAGTCTCTTATTTTGTTGTATAAATTACAAATAAAGGTTTAGAGAGTCAATATATGTTAGTTGGCGAAAGTCCAAGTTGAGGCATTCCCCCGCGAGTACAGAAGCCCCGTCCGCCGGGAGCGGCGGGGTAGTTCACGGCATTGCTTTTATGAATAATGAAATTCCGGAACTAGATAAGATTCGGTGTCAATTAATGACAATAGAGAAACCAAAAAAGCAGAAAATCTTGGTAGTTGATGACGAACAAGATAATCTGGATTTGCTTTACCGCACCTTCCGCCGCGACTTTAATGTCTTGAAAGCAGAGAGTGGCATGAACGCTCTAGAAGTGTTGGCAGCAGAAGGAGAAGTCGCTGTTATTATATCCGACCAGCGGATGCCACAAATGAAGGGAACTGAGTTTCTCAGCAAGACTGTGCCTCAGTTTCCGGATACCGTAAGAATTATCCTCACTGGTTTTACTGATATTGAAGACTTAGTAGAGGCTATAAATACAGGACAAGTGTACAAGTATATTACCAAGCCTTGGGACCCAGGGGAATTGAAAGCGGTGGTGCAGCAAGCGGCTCAAACCTACGATTTGCTCAAGCAACCAACAGAAGAATTGCGCCGTGCTGATGCTCAAATGGCGCTGCTGAGGGTTCTAGTGCAGGTGGCTCAAGAATCTACCTGTTTGGAGGCAACTCTCAACCCCATCGCTAGGGCTTTTGGTGAAGGTTTTGCCGCTGATAGCTGTATATTACAGCTAGTAGAAGGTAATGCCTTAGTTGCCAATCAAGGGACTTACAGTATTTCAGGTACAGTAGAAAACTGGCTGGCTCAAGACCCACTGACAACAGAGGCGATCGCCCTTAAGGGCGCTGCGCTCCGCGCAATCGCTACTCAGCAAATGCAAGTCTCAGGTAATATACTTAACGACCAAAAGTTGGCTGGTGTTGCTCACTACCCAGCTCACGGAGTTCAAGCACATCTCATTGTTCCAATAACCTATCGTCACGAAGTGTTGGCGGTGTTGTCAATACAGTGGAAACAAAAGAGCACTTTGCGTCAAGATGAACTGAAACTCATTGATTTATCAGCTCAACTGGTGGCGATCGCGCTTACTTGCACTCGTTACTATCAACCTAGAAAATAGTCATTGGTTATTTGTTCTTCGTCGTTTGTCAAATACCTGTTTACTAATGACCAATGACTAATGACTAATGACTAATGACTAATGACTAATGACTAATGACTAATGACTAATGACTGATAACATTCGCACTATTTTTAACCGCATTGCTCCTGTTTATGACCAGTTAAATGATTGGTTGAGTCTAGGACAACACCGTGTATGGAAGGAAATGACAGTGAAATGGAGTGCAGCTAAACCGGGAGATACAACTCTTGATTTGTGTTGCGGTAGTGGAGACTTATCTTTTCGGTTAGCGCGACGTGTAGGAAGAACCGGACAGGTGTATGGAGTGGATTTTTCTTCAAAATTACTAGAAATTGCCAGCTTTCGTTCTCAAACTCAGTATGCCCAACCTAAGATCACTTGGGTGGAAGCTGATGTTCTTTCCTTACCATTTGAGGATCATAAATTTGATGCCGCCACAATGGGGTATGGTTTAAGAAATGTAACAGATATTAAGCGTAGTTTGAAAGAGTTACACCGCATTCTGAAAGCGGGTGCTAAAGCTGCGATTTTGGATTTTCATCGTCCCAGCAATCCCCAACTCCGTGCCTTTCAGCAGTGGTATCTGGACAATCTTGTCGTCCCACTCGCCAATAACCTAGGTCTCAAGGAAGAATACGCCTACATTAGTCCCAGCTTAGACCGCTTTCCCACAGGAAATGAGCAAGTACAGATAGCTCGTCAAGTTGGTTTTGCAGCAGCAACACACTACCCCATTGCGAACGGTATGATGGGAGTGTTAGTGATAACGAAAGCTTAGTAGTTGTTTGTTATTAGTTATAAGTCGTTCGCTGATAACTGATAACTCATGACTAATAACTAATAATTAATGACTGTGGATTGGTCTCACCTTTGGCTTTATGTGTCTCCCCCGATAGTGGGTGGAGTTATTGGCTATTTCACTAACGATATAGCCATCAAAATGTTATTTCGTCCCTACCGCGCAATTTACATCAGTGGACGAAGAGTACCTTTTACACCTGGATTGATTCCCCGTAATCAGGAACGGCTTGCCAAGAATGTCTCAGATACCATCATGGGGTCGCTGCTGACACCAGATGAGTTGCAAAAATTGGCGCGGCGATTGTTGCAAACCGAACGCGTGCAAGGAGCAATTATCTGGATATTGCGACTTGCCCTTGACCAGTTAAAATCCGATAAAGAGCAGAAAACTGCCAAGATTTTGGCGGGAATATTGCGGGATTTGTTAGGGGAATCCTTGCCACGTCTTCTGAAGGTTTTAGCGCGGCGAGAAGACTTTTTAGAGGCGCAGGTCAATCAAATTTTTGACCAAATATTACTGGACTTTCAACTAACTGAAGAACAAGCTGGTCGTCTTGCTGAGTGGCTGCTACAAGTCGTTGTACCGCCGGATGTGCTGCGACAAGCAGTTATTGACTTTTTGACGGATCGCACGATTCAAACTATTGACGAAAGTTTTCGGGAAAAAACCAGCGGTACCTATTGGGTGGTGGCTAATCTCTTAGGCTTACGCAATACTTTGAGTCGGCTGCGGACTTATTGTTTGGATGAAAAAGACGCTACCAATGCACGCTTGCAGGAATTGATACAAGAATTGCAGGTACGCGATCGCATCAAGCGATTTCTGCTAAGTTTATCTTTACAAAATTTACCAATAGGCACAGTACGGCAACTGCGAAAGACGACACGCGATAGCGTCCGCCATTACCTGCAAACACGCGGTAGCGACTTACTCCAAGGATTAAGTGGTTCCGTTGACTGGGAGAATACTGCCATGTTGCTGGTGAATCGCCTCAGCACGTCACCCGTTGTAACTAGTTCGCTGGAAGTCGTCAGCAAGGAACTGGCTCTTGTTTTAGAGCGGTATTTGGAAAGAGACTTAGAAGCAATTGTGACTCAGGTAATTCCAATTTTGGCAATTGATCAAGTGATTGTTGACCGCGTAAAATCAACTTCACCTGCTGATTTAGAAGCGGCAATTGAGGGAATTGTCAAAAATGAATTGCAGGCAATTGTGAATTTAGGCGGTGTTTTAGGCTTTATTGTGGGATTGGTGCAAGTAACGTTTTTGTTCTTTAGTCAATCGTTATAAACTCGTACCTTGGCTTTTCCAGGGTACGCAATTCAATTCAAATACGCCTTCTGGCTCACTCTGTCTGTTGTTGCAACGAATGTACTTGTTCAACAGATAACTCAGTCATTTTTACTACCTCTTCCACAGCCATTCCGCTTTTTAGCAAATTCACAGCAACTCGCCTAATACCCTCTTCAATGCCCTGTTGAAGACCTTCAGCGCGACCTTCAGCTTTGATTTCTTGATAAATCACGGATTCCTTCATATTCCAGGGTACGGAATTTTTAGCTCACTCTGTGTCTTGCTGCAAAGACTGTATCTGTTCAACAGATAACCCAGTCACCTTGACTATCTCTTCCACAGGCATACCAGTTTTAAGCAAATTCATAGCAACCCGCCTAATCCCTTCTTGAATGCCCTGTTGAAGACCTTCAGCGCGACCTTCTGCTAGACCTTCTGCCTTGATTTCTTGATAAATCACGGATTCCTTCATAACGTCCTGCCGCAATATTCTTTGAATCAACCTTTGATCTAATACTAAACCAGCCAAAATAGATGTTGCCGCTGCCACATTGCTCTGTTGCCGTCGGTCATTAACCGCTTCTATTTCCTGTGCCACCTGCCGTAATATCCTACTACGGTCCTCTGTGGCACCTAACACTGCCAACGGCAACAAACCTGCATACTGTAACAATATTTCTGTTGGCTGCTCCCACAGTCGAATCACCTCGAATTCATGGCGAGTACCAGGAATGGCAAATATATTTTTCTGCACGAGTTCTGAGCTTGTTTGTTTAAGATAAATCACCACTTGACGCATCCGCTTGTGGGGAAAGCGACGGTACACTCGCAGTCGATAGTCAATCATGCGAAATGGCATATCAGCATCAGGTTGAGTTTGGAACTCTAGATGAAGCACAACCTCTGATGATTGCAGCAAAATTAGTGCATCGGCTCGAATGGGTTCTAGCGACAGTTCATTTGGACTTAACTCTGTTAAGGCAATTGGTTCTCCTAATAGCCAAGTGGCAAAGTCGGTGGAGAAAGTTTCGGCAAGGAATTTACAGACGTTATCAAACATTCCAAAATCCTACCATTTGATACGTTTGCTCCACCTTGAATGCTCGAATATCCGGCTTCTGGTTGTTGCAACCGTTTCAAAAGCAATATTTGGTACTGTTCCAAAATGACAATGTAATCCTTGCCTACAATGAAATTATTCTTTTAATCTTGGTTTATCTATCAAGGCTTAACCTCTTTCCTTATCCACTTATCAACGTATTGAGGTTGATAATTCGCTAATAAATCAAGTAAATTTTCTGGTTCGGATGCTTCCAATACCAGAGAGCGATTGATAGGACGTAAAAATTCTTCAGTGACAGCCTGGTCAAAAAATTTCAGTAGTGGGCTATAGTAGCCATTGACATTAAGTAGACCAAAAGGCTTTTGATGTAACCCCAATTGTGCCCAAGTCAGGACTTCGCAAAATTCCTCCAGCGTTCCGTAGCCTCCAGGAAGTGCTACAAAAGCATCGGACAGTTGCGCCATCATAGTTTTACGTTCGTGCATAGATTTGACAATGTGGAGTTGTGTGAGTCCAGCGTGAGCAATTTCCTTTGCCACCATAAAATCTGGAATCACTCCAATGACCTCACCACCAGCTGCTAAGGTGGCATCAGCAATTGTACCCATTAACCCAACATTGCCACCCCCATACACCAAACCCAACTCCCGTCGTGCTAGCGCTTCGCCCATTGCAAGAGCCGCTTGTTGGTAAGCTGGTTGTACACCCATACTAGAACCGCAAAACACGCAGACGTACTTCACTGTTCAGCTAGCCTCCTTGATACTTTGACACTCCTCAGCCGTCGATGCATGAGGATTCTTGCTTCAACCGTCCTCCCTAAATACCCAAATGCAAGCATTCAAATATCCCCGTTTGGATACGTCCACAAGCGTACACGGACTGCCCGACCGCGTTTGAAACGATTTATTAATTGCTGTTGTCTCTTTCCTACAGTATGTCGCACTCAGCTGAGCATTGTAGTTGGGGAGTACCCAATCTTGCCGGACTTCGTCCCGCTGAGTCCCAAGGGGACACGCTGCGCGAACGCTAACACAAGAGTCTTTTAGACTACGGGCAATGGTATAATCTCATGATGAGCGATGCGCTGTCAACCTTGAAAAAGCCGCACTCTTATGGGCGGGGCTTTAAACCCAAATTTTCGGTAAAAAAGCTAGCACACTGAGTTTCTAACTGGCTAACTTCCTCTGCATTCTGGGAGCTACTAGGCGAAGCATCATTGCTACAACTAGCAAAACCGAAAGCGGCAAATAGATCAACATTGACTGGGAAATCCTCAGACTGAATTCCAGGGTAAAACCTAGCCAGAAATAGTGCATTCCGGTAGTGTGCAAAATCTTCCAGGCAGGTTGACCTATCCAGGCGGCTGGGCGCTTAAACGAGGTCACAGTCATGGCAATGAGGAAAATATACCCTAATGTTCCCAAAGGGTCAAATTTGAGAGCAGATCCAGAGGTTACAAACCATAAGCCGAGAATCGCGATCGCATGATAAGTATGCGACACCGCAAAGGATAGCCCCAGGTAGCGGCGATTCCTCAGAAGCCACGGCGTTAGAGGCGTTGACCAAATTCTGTGAAGTGGTGAAGCCATAAACGCACAAAGAAACAGGACACATGAGGTACGAGCAGTTGCTCGAATTGCCATCCGCATTCCTTGCTCATCGATTCCATGAACAAGCCAAATAACAGCAACTATCGTGCCAATGACTACTGCTGAAAAACCAACGATATTCCATCCTTGTAAAGATTTAGCACCTGCCATACTTTGCTACTCCTTGGAGAAAATTGCTGACAGGTACTAAATTAGCGATCGCCCTCTATCGCTGTCTTGCCTATTCTTCCGAAAAATGTCCTAATCTTCCTTTAAACTTCACAGCCTGTCTCGATATATCTTTGGTGTTGTTTTGGTATGTTGACGAAAGACCCTTGTGAAATGACTCTGACTTTCAAAGCCAACTTCCTGACAGATTTCTACAAGTGTCAAATCTCGCCTAACCAACAACTGTTTTGCTTTCTCAATTCGGCTTTTCGTCACATACTGATGAGGAGTCAGTCCCGTGGATTGCTTGAATAAACTTGCAAAATAATGTGGACTCATCTGCACTACCGCACTTAGTTCAGCTAAGGTCAAGTTTTGGTCTAAATTTTCATGGATGTAGCTGACCACTTGCCTGAGCTTATATTTAGGTAATCCCCCAGTATAGTGCTTGAAATGCTGTTCGCGTGACGAGTATCGCCGTAGTAAATGCACGGAGAGTGCTGTTGCCATTGACTCTGCGTATAGCCGACTGTCTGCGCCTCCTGCTTCTAGCTCAGCTAAGAGTGCCAAACCCATGTGCTCAATCAACGGGTCGCGTAACTTCAACTGCGGCACAAGTTCGATTTGGTCTGGATTCACAAATTCGTGAGCAGCACCGGTAAGCGTTGCTTTTTCAACAAACAAATCGATGATTGGGACTTCGCGATCAACCTGTGCCTTGGGGAAAGGTTGGCTAGCTGGGAAAATGCCAATATCACCCTTGGTATAATCTATATGCTGCCAACGTCCGTTCAGCGTATAGCTGCCACGAAAATCATCAAGAGCGATGATAATAAGATGCTGAGCAAACTGAGTTTCAGGTATTTCGTCAGCGGGTTCTAGCTCATAAATGAGGTGCAAGCCATCCCATCCTGCCTCAAAGCTTTCTAATAAGTGTAAATGCTGGGGTGGTTCGTGATTCGACATACCTGGCATCAGCTATAAAAAGCTACTTATTATTTACTGTTGACTTTGGATAAGCAATGCGCTTGTGATGGAATTGCTGCCAAACTTGCACGAAAATTTCAGCAATTTGGCTCATCTCCTCTCGTGTTAACCCAGAATCTACTAGTTGATTGTCTTGCCATCTGCCACGAAGGATATTATTCAGCATTGCTAGGGCTTTTTCTGGAGTGGCGTCTCGAAGCGATCGCAGCGCTGCTTCGCAAGTATCTGCCAACATGACGATTGCTGTTTCTCGTGACTGCGGAATTGGACCATCGTAGCGAAAATCTGCTTCGTCCACTTTTAAACTTGGATCGCACAACGCCATTTGCTGTGCTTGGTGATAGAAATAGGCAATTTGCATTGTTCCCTGATGCTCTGGAATAAATGCTTGAATTGAGGAAGGCAAACTGTGCTTCCGCGCCATCACCAACCCTTCACTGACGTGCTTTTTGATGATTTGGGCACTCTTCCAAGGGTCTTTAATTTCTGTATCGTGTTTATTCGGTCCCCCCATCTGATTTTCGATAAATGACATCGGGTCGTGCATTTTTCCAATATCGTGGTATAATGTACCTGCTCTGACAAGTTCGACATTGCATCCTAGGTGTTTGGCAGCGGCTTCGGCAAGGGTCGCCACAAACAGCGTATGCTGAAAGGTTCCAGGTGTTTCAGTAGCAAGTCTTTTTAATAAGGGGCGGTTAGGGTTCGCCAGTTCTGCCAAACGGATTGGGGTGACTAAATCAAATAGTTTTTCCAGGTAAGGACTCAACCCCATCGCCACGATACTCCACACTAAACCGGATAAAGCAAATAATCCGGCGTGTTGTAGTATGACGTAGTATACAGGAAGACCAAATGCTGCACTGATCAGGAGCTTGATGATCAGATAAACACCGCCCTCTGTAAAGGCGATCGCAACACTCAAAAGTGCGAGTTCCTCGCGCGATCGCAAGCGTTGTGCTACGTAACTGCCCAAAACTCCCCCTGCTGCACCAGCCAAAAGCGCAATTTTACTCATTTCTAAACTTATAGGCAGCAAAAGCGACAGCAACCCGATCACAGTCACGCCGAGAGTCGGTCCGTAGAAGCTACCCAACAACAAACCAACAGCACTCCAGGTTGTATACGGTGTACCCATCATGAGTACCAGTGGCACACTTAGGGAAAGCAGCAACACCAGCAGGCGATCGCTTTGCCGCAATCGGCACTTAATCCGCCGTTCTACTAGCGCAAAAATACTTACACACCCAGTGACAGCACCTCCTAACTGTATCAATCCCAGCCAATGAACCTCGCGCTGAATCAGGTGGTAATGCTCTAGTACATCAAAGTTCCATGCAGTAATCTTCTGTCCTTGGCGGACAATCACCTCACCTTTTTGTACAGTGATGATTACGGGTTCTACCTCAGCAGCAGCCTTTGCAGCTATGAGTTGCGTTCGTAATTCATCTTTTTTAAGATTTGGCTTGAGTACGGCTAACAAAAGTTTGGTTGCTAAGGGTTCGGCGTCTTTTGGTACTAAAGTCTGCACGTGTAGGTTGACTGCATTTCGTAGGATGCTTTGCGGTAGCCCCGGTGAAACACCTTGGGTGAGAATCCGCGTTAAAGAAAGCTGAATTCCCATCTGTGTTTTCGCCCATTCCTCATCTGACAAATCAAGTAGGGAAGCTTCATCGTACACTGTTTCTGGTTTGGCACTCACCAGATCTGTCAGTTTGGTCTTGGCTTCTTTGTATCCCTGCCGTATTTTTATGATTAGAGCGATCAGTGAAGACAAGTTTTGCTTAGAAGTTGTGAGGCGGTAAGTTTCTAATTCCTCCACTGCTTGTGTAAAGTCTATGTTTTGGAACAAATCATTTGATTTTGAGTCTAACGTGTTGAGTGGGTAAGACGTAGAAAGTGAGACGGGAAGATGGCCAGATGAGGGAGATGAGGCAGATGAGGAGGATGAGGGAGATGAGGGAGATGAGGAGGATGAGGGAGTGATCCGCTTTATCTGTCCTCTTTGACTTGTCTGCTTTTGAGCCAAAACTCCTGATTTGTGCTTACCAGTATTTTCTACTGCTAACAGCAGTGCTTGCCATTCCGCATCGGAACAGGAACGCAAGTAACGCTGGGTAGAGACGGAGAGAATGAAAGTGTCAAAAAAAGGAAAAGACCCTACAGAGGTACGAATTTCGTTACCTTCTTGCAGCATCTGTTGTAAATTTTCCTTAATTTCTGCATTGATTCGCGCATCTATCATCAGCACTGGTAGGAAGTTTTGAGTTGCGGCTTTGCGCTTTTCCTCTGTTTTTTTCTTATTCTCGATTCTCGCAGTAGCTGGTGCTCTGATCGTCTGTGGCGCAAAAGTCCCCACCTGCAACTGGGGTTGGTTATATAACTTTTGCCCCATCACCCCTGTCAACAAGACAACTGCGATCGCGAAAACAACAGGGTAACGCTTTGTTTTCACCCAGCGCGAACCTAGTGGATAAATACCATTTTTTTTATCTTTGACCGATTGTGTCATTGAGCTTGACGCTCTTGCTATTGGGTATCCGTCTTTCCCACTTGTTTTTGATAAATGCATATGACGGTGTAGCACTTTGTACTCTCGCCGCCAGAAAGTCAATTTCTGGGTCAAGGACTGAAAAAATTGCTGCGTTTTCATCACCTATGACCGCAGTTGTTTACTCTGATAGCTTAAAACAAGACAATCCGAAGCGGGAATATACTTGAAGCCGATTTGCCACAATAGCTACCTACAGATTTTGATTTCAGGTTTGCTTTTCGATATTAGTATTAAAATTTACTTGGTTATCACAAAATGGTTTTGTAGTGTGTCATGTTTTGCACAAGCGCCTTTGTTAACTCCAAAGACTATTAGCGTAACCGAATGACGCGAGGAGCTGCTGTTGCTTGTAAGGAGACAAGATGTGGTGCAAGGGCACTTCCTTCTTCAGTGACCATGACTGGATGCAAAGCCAGGTCATACACTCCTGACCACACAGCTACAAGCGCATCAGCTAATTCTACCATCCGACGAGATGAGCTTACTTGACCTTCTGTTGAGTTTGCTTGCACAAGCATAACCTGCCAAGTGATGGGAATACCTACTGCACTATTGTATGCTCCTGATAAAGCACCAGTAATTGCACTTATTTCTTGTGAACGATGACTATTTTGAAGACCCCGCAAAACTGAAAGCCGAAAGTCTTCTATGGTACTCAGAAAACAGTAAAAAGCCACAGCAATAGAGTGGCTTAACTTTCCTTCCTTACTGAATTCGGCTTGTACCCTTTCTAACCCTGCACCGTCTTCTAACAAATTATTAACTTTTAATAATTGTTGTGGCAAGTCTGTCGATGTTTCTCCAACAAAGGAGATAGTCTGAGAAATGAGGCTTGCTGGAGTGAGCTTTTCCGTCAGCGCAATTGAGATCGCGTAGCCTACTGCGAGTATTCCATCCCGCACAACCAAGTCATTCTGCCAAATTTGAGCCGCCAGCAGTAAGTTGTGTCGTAGTTTAATCGGATTTTCGTGAAAAAAAAGCGCCACAGGCAATGTGGCAAGAATAGCTTCATAGCTATTTTCTAAGTTCGTCAATTCTTGTTGCTTTGCTTTTTGCCAATCTTGTTGGTCAAATTTACCCAAAGAAATCAAACTTGAAGCACACTCAATAGCCATGTCACTCCAGTGCAAAGATGTAATTTTCAACGTCCCTGCACCCTGTAACTGATTTCTACGACTACAAGCTGTCTTTTCTCCAAGAAGTGCCCCGAGTATTGTGCCTTTAAACCGACTTCCAAGAGAGTAGCGCATATAGCAATAATAATGAATTATCAATGATGAATTATGACCTTATTTCCATTCATAATCCATCATTCATCATTCATAACTTCCGTAAATGATGCACTAACGCCTGCAAGCCTAGTAAATAACTTTGTGCCCCAAAACCACTGATCTGCCCAATTGCGACTGGGGCTATATACGAATGATGCCGGAACTCTTCCCGCCGGTGAATGTTACTCAAATGCACTTCTACTGTAGGCAAGTTAACAGCAGCGATCGCATCTCGTAACGCTACACTCGTATGAGTGTATGCCCCTGGATTGATTAAAATTCCTTCATGTTGCCCTAGTGCTTCATGAATAGCATCTACCAGAACACCTTCATGATTTGACTGCAATGGGAACACCTTCGCCTGTAGTTTTTTTGCTTCTTCCTCTAAGGCGCGATTAATTTCAGCCAATGTCAGCGAACCATATATTCCTGGTTCTCGCAGTCCCAGCAAATTCAGGTTTGGTCCATGTAGCACCAGAACGCGGTTGGGTTGCAACGTCAAGTCCTGCACAATGAATGCTTGTTAACGACGGCGTGAACGATCATCTACAGGAATCGGAATAAGTTCCGGCTCCTGTTCAGCCTCTGGTCCCAAAAGGGCTTCTATTAGCTTGCGTGCCAAGTCCTTAAGCTTTTCTAGCACCTTTTCTATATAGTCCATTGAACTGACCGCTCCTGAAATAGTTCCAAATATGTTTATTATCATTTACGGACAAACCAAAGTATTTTTGCACCTTTGGTTTAAAAATAGGATGGTTTACACTTCTTGAATTTTAAAAATTCGGTGTTATCTCTCCTACATTTTAGAGTATCACATCACCACCTATGAGACTGCATCCTACCAATGAGGGTTTTTGATGGGTTTGACACTCCCACTGTCTTTTAGGCGGTGGCATTCTTGGGCTGAGAAATGCCCCTAGGTTCTCGCTCTCAACTGGCGACTATACCTTTTGGCTTTTTACATATCCGCTTTAGGGCTTATCTGATTTTAGCAAAGAGTCACGGCACTTTGAGCGTGCAGTGACTCATCATCTTATCCAAAGCCTGGTATATCAGGCTTGGGCTTTTTGCTTCAATTGCTGGGTCGCGTTTTTGTGTGAAAAGCCCATAGTTAATAGTCAAGATTAGATGCTCATAGACTATTGACTGTGGACTTTTCAGCTTAACTAGCCTTGTTTGTCATTTTTTTTTGGCAGTGGTGCTTGACGACTTGGTCGTTGATTTAGAGTTAGAACTCGTTGATTTACTCGTTGATTTACTCGTTGTTTTGCGAGTAGATTTTGCTGTTGATGCTTTGGATGCCAGCGACTCTAGCGCTGAAGCAAGGGTCATATCTTCCACAGATACTCCTTCTGGCATTTTGGCATTCGTTTTGCCGTGCTTAATGTAAGGTCCGTAGGGACCATTGTAAATATTGACTGGTTCGCCGTCTTCGGGGTGAGGACCCAATTCCCGCACAGCCGCTTTAGACTTGCTGCTGGTACTGCGTCCCTTTTTCGGTTCAGATAACAATTCCAAAGCACGTTCTAAGGAAATTGTCAATACATCATCACTCGCTTTCAGAGAACGGTAGTCTTTTTCACCACTTTGGTTATGAACCACGTAAGGTCCAAAGCGTCCCAAATTCGCTTGGATTTCAGCACCTGTTGCTGGATGAGCTCCTAGTTTTCGGGGTAGTGACAAAAGACCAACAGCTTGCTCAAGGGTGACGTTTTCTGGCGTTACACCTTTAGGTAAGGAAGCTTGTTTGGGTTTAGGGTTTTCCTCGGTTTTGTCACCCAACTGGACATAAGGACCGTAAGGACCAATAAGCACATAAATCGGTTCGCCAGTTTCGGGATGACGACCGAGCTGTTCCGGACCTTCGGTTTTTTGCCGCAGCAGCGTTTCTACCTTTTGGGGATCGAGGTCAGCAGGAGTCAGGTCTTTGGGAATCGAGGCGGT
Source organism: Scytonema sp. HK-05 (assembly GCF_963872035.1). Lineage (NCBI taxonomy): Bacteria > Bacillati > Cyanobacteriota > Cyanophyceae > Nostocales > Scytonemataceae > Scytonema > Scytonema sp. HK-05. Next base: position 51,859 of record NZ_CAWMYC010000002.1, on the reverse strand, counting down.
GACAACACCGTCACCATTCTCTTTTTCCAAATAAGCACCATATTTACCAATACGGACTTTGACATCTAGATTTTCCAGTTCCACTGTCCGGGCAACATTGGCATCAATTTGGTTTTCCTGTTCCTTGACTAGGGTTTCTAGACCTTTGTCTCCCAAATAGAATTCCTTTAGGTAGGGTAGCCACTTAGCTTCACCTGTGGAAATGTCATCCAAGGTTTGCTCCATTTTGGAGGTAAAGCTGGGATCAACAATGTCGGGGAAGTGTTTTTCCAACAGTTCCGTGACCGCAAAGGCGGTGAAGGTGGGCACAAGGGCGTTATTCGTCAATTGGGCGTAACCCTTGTCAATAATTGTGCCGATGATGCTGGCGTAGGTGCTAGGACGTCCGATGCCTTCGCTTTCTAAGGTTTTCACCAGGGTGGCTTCGGTGTATCTTGCCGGGGGTTGGGTTTCGTGACCAACTGCTTCTAGATTGGAACAGTTGGGACTATCGCCCACTTTTAAGTTAGGCAAGATGACTTCCTGGTCTTCCAGCGCCGCTTCTGGGTCGTCGGAACCTTCCACATAGGCGCGTAAGTACCCTGGAAAGTCAATGCGTTTGCCAGAAGAGCGAAAACCAGCATCTTCCACTTGCAACTGCATGGTGATTTGAGTTTGGCGAGAGTCTGCCATTTGGCTGGCGACGGTACGCTTCCAAATCAGGTCGTACAGTTGTAGTTCCCGACCGCCTAAACCAGTTTCTTGGGGAGTGCGGAAGGTGCTACCGGCTGGGCGAATTGCCTCGTGTGCTTCTTGTGCGCCTTTGGATTTGGTGGTGTATTGCCTTGGTTGGGGGCTAAGGTAATTTTTCCCGTAAAGTTTTTCTACACAGTCACGGGCGGCAGTGATCGCCTGATCCGACAAATGCACCGAATCTGTACGCATATAGGTAATGTACCCTTGTTCGTACAAATTCTGGGCAATTCGCATCGTGTCCCGTGCCGAAAGGCGCAGTTTACGGTTAGATTCCTGTTGCAAGGTCGAGGTGGTAAACGGTGGTGCGGGTTTGCGTGTGACAGGGCGTTCCTCTAGGTCGCTGACTTTCCAGGTTTTCCCGGTTAGGCGTTCCTTAAGGGCTTGGGCTTGCTCCTGATTGAGCAGGACGACATTGCGATCGCTGGCAATTTGCCCTGTGGCGGCGTCAAAATCACCACCATTTGCTATCCTTGTGCCTCCCAGTGTGACCAGTTGGGAAGCAAATGACTGCTTAGGAGAATCAGGGGGGGTCAACGTTGCTTTCAAATCCCAGTATGAACCTTGGCGGAAAGCACGACGTTGGCGTTCCCGGGTGACTAACAGCCGCACCGCAACCGACTGCACGCGCCCAGCAGATAATCCCCAGGCGATTTTTTTCCACAGCAAAGGAGACAGGGTATAGCCCACAAGTCTATCCAAAATCCGCCGCGTTTCTTGGGCACGAACTAACTGTTCATCGATGTTGCGGCAGTTTTTCAAAGCTTTTTTGATGGCGTCAGAGGTAATTTCGTGAAACACCATCCGCTTTGTTGGAACTTTTGGCTTGAGCAACTGGTGTAAATGCCAACTGATGCTTTCACCTTCCCGGTCTTCGTCCGTTGCCAGGATCAGTTCATCTGCTTCTTTAAGGGCGTCTTTAAGCTGAGTGACAACTTTCTTTTTATCTTTAGGGACGACATATAGCGGTTCAAAGTCGGCCTCTACATTTACCCCCAGCTGCGCCCATTTCTCTCCCTTGACAGTCGCGGGAATTTCACTAGCAGACTGGGGAAGGTCACGCACATGACCCATTGACGCTTCCACCCGAAAGCCTTGTGGCAGGTAGTTGCGAATGGTACGAGCTTTGGTCGGAGATTCGACGATGACGAGAGTTGACATGGAAACTTCAAAAAAAAAGAATAGCTGCTAAGCTAAACACTCAATTGAAATCATTAAAAGCGCATCGGTCAAGCTAAAACCTCACGCTAGGGAACATGTGATTTCATCCTGACACAAACCGCCCACAATGGCGCAAGTCCCTCCCAGAGGGAAAGCTAGCAGCAGCTTGTTGTGAATTTCGCTTTTATTTCAATCTTTAACTTATCTAGGACATTATTGGCGACTACAGTTTTCACTCATCCCCCTCAAGGTGAATACAGAAATTTTTTGTGTGATTTCAGTCTGGCTGATTGTTACGGTTTGTGTTATTGGGAGCAACAGGACACGAGGAAGTTCCCTTGTCTTCCCTGGGTTCCCACCTGCTTGCATCGTTACACAGTTTCATAAAAATTCATGGGATGTGTGGAAACGAGCGCGTCTATGCCTGCGGCACGCTGCGCGAACAGACCTTCCTAGGAAACACGACTCATGCACCTTCGCTTTATTCCATTACCGCCTTGGGGTTACTTGAATCGGTGTACTTTTGTAATGTACTTTCGATGGGACAATTACCCTTACGGGTTCGCCATGTACCTCCAAGGAGGGAGACCCTCCTTCAGTACTGGCTTACCATCTCAACTTGTTCACCCCAACGGGAGAGCCAGTTCCCTGGGCGTGGGAAACCCGCCGATGACTGACTGGACTCACCTGTACGCGTAATGTTTTGCTCCCTAGAGCCTCCCAATAGGGGTTTAGTTAGCCTGGACAAAGTTATCAGTCGGCACTTATCAAAGACACTAGCTTAACCCAATAAACTTGTTTAATCTCTGATTTCTAGAGCTACAGACTGGCTGCGCATCCGTAGGTAGGAACTTTAACACTTGCTGATAACGTAGTACACTTCGGTACGCGCGTCGGGTCAACTATCGTCTTTAGACTTTAGGCGCTTAAGCAAGCGTGTCTTTAGACCTGGGTTGTTGACCATAAACAAAGCTTGCTCACCAAGAGCATAACTGCATTTCTATTCTTTAGGGTAGGTGGATAGTACGAATGAGAGCGCGAATACGAGCCGCAAGGTTGGCGCTATGTTGCAGACTCAAACGCGAGCAATACCCATGCTCGATGCCCCCATGCCCCAAGAAATGGCTGGCGGCTTTCCTCCCCACCCCTCCTAGGAGGGATGGGGAGGAAAGCCGTTTCTTTTGTTAAGTTGTTCAAAAAATACGCCAAGAGGGAGAAAAATACAAAATACAAATAGATTCCAAAAATAAGAGACTGTTTCTAGGCTGCGTTAGTCGCATTTTTTTGTTAACAGTAGAAATTACCTAACTATTGCGCCGCTATGCACTGCTATCTGCAAGAGGCTTACACTTCATTTTAGATTTCTGGTAGTCATGCACTCTATAAAAAATAGAGCCTCATGTCGGTGTTGAGTTTATTTCCTCATTAAAAATCACTTGCATTGTTCGCGGGATATATTCACGCCTTACCTATTCCACCTAATATCAAATCACGCGCTCAAGGCAATGAATTCAGTGAATTGGGGAATTGCTGGGGTGAAAATTTTATCTAGCAACCTTATTTTGTTTATTTTATTTTCAAATTTAAAATAAGTTAATACTCATTCCCTTATCTTTGCTATATGAGAGTAAGCTCAACCTAAAAAACAATATTGAAATGATTTATAAAAGTCATCTACCCTAAGAAATATTTAAGGAAGTGATATATGGCTGAGAAAATATAGTAATTAGTGATACATTTTATAAAAATCAAGTCCTAAGGACAGATTTAACCTTTCTTTAAGAAAAGTTGTGTTAGGATAAATATGGAGAAGAAAATTCGGCGATTCTGACCTTGTTATTATCAATAACTGCAAGCGGCTCTCCGGATAGATGTCTCTTGTATATAGGATTCTGGAGAGTTTCATGTCAATTTACGTAGGTAACCTGTCCTACAGCGTCACACAGGACGACCTCACCAAAGTATTTTCTGAGTATGGTACTGTAACGCGAGTTCAACTACCCACAGACCGGGAAACAGGACGCGCGCGTGGCTTTGGTTTCGTAGAAATGGAATCAGAAGCCGCAGAAAATGCTGCCATTAATGCTCTAGACGGTGCTGAGTGGATGGGTCGTGTTATGAAAGTCAATAAAGCAAGACCACGGGAGGAAAAAAGTACTCGCTCTAGCAGCGGTAGCTGGGGCGGCAGAAGTAACACCAGTGGATATTCTAGTAGACGCTATTAAGGCTTGAAGTTATTGATTAATCAAGCTTCAGAGCTATTGCCAAAAAGCACAAAAAGCATTTGCAGGCACGAAACTTAATATGCTACAGAAATAGCAGTTCATCAAAGAACTGTTTCTGGAGTATTGTATGCAAGCAGATCGGTAGTAGACCGATCTGCTTAATTGTATGAGAACAACTTTTAGTTAGTTTTAGTTAGTTTTATTTTGGCTTTTAAATCGCAGCGGGTAAAAGACAATAGAATGAACACAGTTAGACCTGAATGTGTGATAGCCAGAACCTATACAGCTCATGGATTTTGCTAATCTTGCATCCCAGTTGAATGCTGGAACGATTCTCCCTGAGGGAATTGTGATTGTCACCCTCTTGGGGGTTTTGATTGTTGATTTGATTTTAGGGCGGACATCCTCGCGCTGGATTGGATATCTAGCAATTGCAGGTTTATTCGCTTCTATCGTCGCCCTGTTCTTTGAATGGGAGAATACAAACCCCATCTCCTTTGGCGGTGCCTTTAATGGTGATGACCTGAGTATCGTCTTTCGCGGTATTGTTGCCTTATCTGCCGTTGTCACCATTTTGATGTCGATTCGCTACGTCGAACAAAGTGGTACCGCTTTAGCCGAATTCATAGCGATTTTGCTAACTGCGACCTTGGGAGGAATGTTTCTATCAGGGGCTGGAGAGTTGGTGATGATTTTCATCTCTCTAGAAACCCTAAGTATTTCCTCTTATTTGCTCACAGGTTACACCAAGCGTGACCCCCGCTCTAACGAAGCGGCGCTGAAATACCTGTTGATTGGCGCTTCGAGTACAGCAGTATTTTTGTATGGAGTTTCGCTGCTGTACGGTTTATCGGGTGGACAGACTGAACTGAGTGCGATCGCCAATGGAATTGCCATATCTGGTTTTGGTCAATCTCTAGGGTTGGTAATTGCTCTGGTTTTTGTGGTTGCAGGTATTGGCTTCAAAATCTCCGCTGCACCATTCCACCAATGGACACCAGACGTTTATGAAGGCGCACCCACTCCCGTGATTGCCTTTTTATCAGTCGGTTCCAAAGCAGCTGGATTTGCCTTAGCCATTCGCTTGCTGACAACAGCCTTCCCCTTGGTTGCTAACGAATGGAAGTTTGTCTTCACCGCCCTCGCTGTCCTAAGTATGGTGTTGGGTAACGTAGTCGCCCTTGCCCAAACCAGCATGAAACGGATGCTGGCTTACTCTTCCATCGGTCAAGCCGGGTTCGTCATGATTGGCTTAGTTGCTGGGACACAAGCAGGATATGCCAGCATGGTCTTCTACCTGCTAGTCTACCTGTTCATGAATCTGTGCGGCTTTACCTGCGTGATTCTGTTCTCCCTGCGAACAGGAACTGACCAAATTGTGGAATACTCTGGTTTGTACCAGAAAGACCCGCTTTTGACTTTGGGCTTGAGCATTTCCCTGCTGTCCTTAGGTGGTATTCCGCCACTTGCTGGATTCTTCGGTAAGATTTACTTGTTCTGGGCTGGTTGGCAGGCTGGAGAATACGGGTTAGTCTTGCTGGGGTTAGTGACCACGGTCGTCTCGATCTACTACTACATTCGTGTGGTTAGGATGATGGTGGTTAAAGAACCTCATGAAATGTCGGACGTGGTGAAGAATTATCCTGAAGTGCGTTGGAATTTGCCTGGGTATAGACCTTTGCAGGTGGGATTGGTAGCGACATTAATCGCCACTTCCATCGCTGGGATTTTGTCAAATCCGTTATTTACACTGGCGAACAATTCCATCGCTCATACGGCAATTTTGCAACCGACAACGGTTGTGACCACTCAAGTGAGTGCAATGAACAACGAGTAAGTTAGTTTTGTGTTGGTAGCTGCGCACAAGCGCAACTACCAGCCCAATTATTCACTATTAGCATTGACCAAAAAAGACCATAGACTAGGGACTCAGTAGTCAGAATAATAAAAGGGATTGGGGATTAGGGATTAGGGATTAATGCTTTAGTCGTGTATGTAAAACCTCAACTGTCGTGCGCCGTCAGCCCCCCTACATAATGGATAATTTATTTTTTGGTACTTTTTTATGAGGATACCCAACTGTGTTCTGTGTTCTGCGTTCTTCTTAAAGGAATTTTAATGATAAATTCTGCGCCTTGTCCTGGAATGGAGTGACAGCTAAGTTCTCCCCCATGTTTTTCTACTACAATTTGATGACTTATTGATAGCCCTATTCCAGTGCCTTTACCCACAGGTTTGGTGGTAAAAAAGGGGTCAAATAATTTTGAGCATACTTCCCCATTTATTCCAGGACCATTATCAGCAATACTAATAATTACCCATTTGTCATTGAGCACTTGAGTGCGAATGTGAATCGTAGGGATTGCAGATTGGTCATTCTTATTCCCTATTCCTTCTTGCAGCGCATCAATGGCATTGGCAATGATATTCATAAACACTTGGTTAAGTTGACCAAAATAGCAATCAAGTAAAGGAAGTTGACCGTATTCTTTGATAACTTTGATTTTTGGATACTTGTCCGTTGCTTGCAATCGGTGTTCCAAAATCATTAAGGTACTGTCTATAGCTGTGTGAATATCAACCTTTTTTTCTACTGCATGCTCAACACGAGAGAAGGTTCGCAGTGACTGAACAATTTCCTTAATTCGCTCTGTTCCTATTGTCATAGAATTAAAGATTTTATTCAAGTCCTGGGTCAAAAAGTCGAGTTCAATTGAATCGATGACTTCTTGAATTTCTTGTGGAGGATTTGGATAATATTGTTGATAGAGCCGCACTAATTTCAGCAAATCTTGCGTATAGCCTAACGCATGGTAGACATTGCCATGAATAAAGTTGATCGGGTTGTTAATTTCATGAGCAATACCAGCAACTAACTGTCCCAAACTGGACATTTTGTCAGTATGAATGAGTTGAATTTGAGTTTTTTGCAGCTTATCTAAAGTTTTCTGAAGATGCGTAATAGCTTTTTCAAGGCGGTCAGATTGGGTTTTTGTAGATTGCTCGGAAACATCCAACAATTGAGTTAATGTGGCAATTTGCGAGTTGAGACGCCCAATAGTTTCATCTTGAGGAGTTGTCTTTGTGTTCTCATTCGTAACGTATTGGCTATGAGTGCTGAAAATCCTACCACTATCAAAGGGGAGAATTGCCATTTTAACGTTTAATGCAAGTGGACGCAATAAATCAACAGTTGTCCGAGGAATTGCAACCTTCAAAAACATGAGAACGGCAAACATATTCCCTGAAGGCAATAATCCCCCAAACCCTACCACAGACTTAACCTTAAACGGAACCACAAAGCTCCTTTGTGAGGGAATGTAAGGACTACCCAAAGCATCAGGGACGTAAAAAACGTTATACATCCGCTGTTCTAAATCAGTGATTAAATTAGGGTCTGGTTGCACGACAGTACCAGGATTTAACCCTAGTTGCTGGATGAGTTGGGAAATCATTGGGATACGAGCGATCGCCTCTTCGCTCTTTAGGGGAATTGCCTTATGTTCTACAGATTTGTGCCGCGAGTTCCATTCTGCTACTTCCCCAGCAGTTGCCAATAAAGTTAAGCATTTAAGACCATCAGGAACTGTAATATTACCTAATATGAAACGAGCATCTTCTTGTAAATCAAGTGGTAGTTCTCCATAAGAATGAGTTTTAAAAAAACGGACAAGCACACAGGTTCTTTCACTATTTTTTGTATCAATTATATGATTATATAAATACTCAATAATTATCCGACTTACATCTTCCATGCTGTTAGCTTTATCGCTTAGGGAGCGAATAGCTAAACCGCATTCTGACATATCTCTCAAAGTCATTTTTTGTAAGTCAAACATTATTTCAATCCAATTTCTTATCTAGAAATAATTTGTGATTAAGCCAGATAATTTTAGTTTTTTTATTGAAATGTATCAGAACCACTGATAATTTGCTTTGTTGACAGCATCAATAGTATTTCTCAAAACATAGCTGCTTCACCATTTATAGCAGTAGCAACTTCAAAGTCTGTGTTCGTCAATGACTTTAAGATTATTTCTAGATTACCAGGAGTATCATTCCCGACTGAAATTATATTTTTCTATGAAATTCATTGTTTTTCATTTATGGCTTTATATTTTGGCTGATTAAATTATGAATCTTTTCTGGATAATAACTCGCTACACAAACCACAAAATTTCGTACAACCGATTGAGGAACAAAAAAGGGCAAAACATTTCGGTTTCGCTAGGTTAATGGTCGTTTTCAAGTGAGAACAGAGTAGTTTACGGCTCTTTCGGGGAAAGCTTCAGTAAGCCGAGATTAATATTGGAGGTTCATTTCATATTTTTTATTCAATTAATATATTTCCTGAGTATTATTTTTCTCACCCCTTCAAATTATGTTTGTAGTAATGCCTAAATTGGCATCTGTCCTAAGTAGGAAATGCTGTCTAGAGGCTAATCAGTATATTCTGAGCTTTTACTAAAGTACAGAATTTCTGATATCTAAATAAAAATACTTAACATTACAGAGACTTCCATGACTTCGATTTATTATGTATACCTATGAAGATATACTAAAAATATAATATATTGGAATTCACTTACCCTAAGCTACTATATGCAGTCTCGAAACTAGAAACCTAGGTAATGACGGATATTTTTAAATAGAAAAATAAAAAAAATTGCCAAAAAAAGTTTTGGATAAACAAAAATATCGTTAAACACCACGAACATTAACAGAAGACTTGATTATAACACTGCATGGAGCTTGCAGGCGATAGTAAGTTTTGTCTACAAACCTTATTTCCAACCGTCTTTACACAATTTTCAGTCAATAGCCTAAACAACAAAAAAGCCTGCGTGACTCCACAAGCAGACAGCCTTGGAAGGTCTTTGCTCCGCTTGAGAATAAATTCGGGCAGGCTAAGTGGTTTAACCATACATATACATCGTTCAGCTTCTACTAAGTAGGTCTGATAAATAAAGTTAACTCGTTCAAACTGTCATTAGTCATTATTGATTGGCAAGAGCTTCAAGCGTTTTTACATTTCTTAACGTAGTTCTGTTTTTTTCTACTTATCTACTTATGTGATTTTCTGTTTAATAAAGGTGATCACCTGAGCTAACTGTTTCTTCAAACTATCTATTTCTGCCTGCATTTTGGCAATTTTCTCATTTAATACCTGAATCTCAGCAGTTGATGCTCCTCCAGCATCAGAGGTGGCTGAAGCAGCACTATTTGCAGCTGCTGCTAAGAGTTGATTTGGTTCTTGGCGCGGCTGTTTAGCCTTTGTCATTGCTGACTTAATTGCGTCAATGAGTTGCTTTTGGTCAAAAGGCTTTCCGAGAAATTCAAAATATTCAAAGGGTTCTGGTATTTTCTCCGTCACCTCTTCTTTACGACCAGAGATAATGACCAGGGGGATTTTCCTGAGAGCCGGTTGGGATTGAATCTCTTGAAAAACTTCCCAACCACTCATTTTAGGCAGTAGGAAATCCAGCATGATCAGGCTAAGTTTTTCCTGACGGATTAAATTCAATCCTTCTAGACCATCTTTTGCTTCCAATACCTCGAAGTTGCCGGGTGGCAACATTTCTCGTACTTTTACCCTGACAACTGTAGTGTCATCGATAACTAAAATTTTGTGACTTGCCACGACTGTTTGCTCTAATAAAAACTTTAGGTTGAGTTGGTAATTTTGCCATGTAATGCCAAGAATTCTCCCACTATACTCAATGTTTCTTTGAATCGGGGGAGAGTAATTTCTAGGAGAAATGACAGTATTTGATGTGTTCTGTCGAACTTCAGCGGCTGAATTTGTGTCATGGTGATATTTAAGGCAAGATTGAAAGATAAATGACTTCTTCACAACAGGAACAACTTAAGTCTGAAATTACGGCAATGCCAAGGTGGTTGCGTCGCCCAATTGGCAAAGCCAGCGAACTTTCTACAGTACAACGTATTATCAAACAGCGCCAAATTCATACAATTTGCGAAGAAGGACGCTGTCCCAACCGGGGGGAGTGCTACTCCCAAAAAACAGCAACTTTCTTACTTATGGGCGCTACTTGCACCAGGTCTTGCGCTTTTTGTCAAGTAGATAAAGGTCATGCGCCCATGCCTCTTGACCTTGAGGAACCGCAAAAGGTGGCACAAGCCGTGCAGCTTTTAGGATTACGTTATGTTGTGCTGACTTCTGTGGCACGAGATGACTTGCCAGATAAAGGTGCAGGTCATTTTGTCAAGACAATGGAAACGATCCGCAAGTTTAGCCCAGAAACTCAAATTGAGGTGTTGACACCAGATTTTTGGGGTGGTGCGGGTGCTGGAGAGCAAGGTCAACGCGAGCGTATATATGAAGTTGTGCAGGCGAAACCAGCTTGTTACAATCACAATATTGAGACAGTACGGCGGTTACAAGGACCAGTGCGCCGGGGAGCGAAGTACGCTCGCTCGCTCTTTGTCCTGCAAGTTGTCAAAGAAATCGATTCTTCCATTCCCACGAAGTCAGGTCTGATGCTGGGACATGGGGAAACACTGGAGGAAGTCATAGAGACAATGGCGGATCTGCGCAAGGTGGAGTGCGATCGCATCACAATTGGTCAGTATATGCGCCCTTCCTTGGAACATTTGCCCGTCCAAAAATATTGGACACCAGAAGAATTCGATGAATTAGGCACAATAGCACGGGAAATGGGATTTAGCCATGTCCGTTCTGGTCCTCTCGTTCGCAGTTCCTATCACGCAGGAGTTGAGGACTAAGGGGGAACAAATTATCCCCTCTCAGTAATAAAAGCTGCTCCTCTTCCCTCCCCTAAAAGGGGAGGGTTAGGGAGAGGTGGAGAGGGGTAGGGCAGAGGTCCGTTACGTTTGTTCGCCAACAGTATTAGTTGTGGTGCAAAATCCTCAAAAATATTCTTAAAGAATCTGGCTATATATGACGGCTCTTTGGTATTTGTTAATAAGTCTTTAAAATAGGAGAGAACAGAATGACTACTGAAGCCAAGTTCGCAGCTGCTAACAAAAAAGTAGGCACAGATGTTGCCAAAACCGGGGCTAAGCCTCCTTATACCTTTCGCACCGCAATCAGCCTTCTTCTACTAGCAGGGAACATCCTGGTGGCAGCGATTTACTTCCATCTGATTAATCCATAATTGTCATTTTCATGGCATTGGGGATTGGGGACTGGTTAGCGGTACTTTTTCACAACTAACAATTCCCACTCCCGAATCCCGAATCTCTGTGTTCTGGTGCTGCTTAAATTGTGCTTCTGAACAAACCTTTGGGACGAACAAGCAGCACCAAAATCATAAGTAACAGCGCCACCCCTTGTTTGTACTGAGAACCTAGGAAAAGAGTGCTGGCTTCCTGGGCAATTCCGATGATAAAAGCCGCTACGATCGCACCGTAGGGGTTGCCAATTCCTCCCAAAATGATTGAGGCAAATAAAGGTAAAATTAAGAACCAACCCATATTTGGTCGGACGGCTGTCAGCAAGCCATACATACTGCCGCCTAAAGATGTCAGAGTACCGGCAATCACCCAAGTCCAAAGGACAACTCTGTCTACATTGATACCAGAAACCCGAGCTAAATCCAAATCGTCAGCAACTGCTCGCATTGCCTTGCCAATTTTGGTATTTTGCAAAAGGTAGTGCAGTATCACAATTGCTAACACTGCCAGGAACAGAACCAACAATTGATTTTGTGGGACTTTCACGCCCAGAATATCCATAGCAGGGGTGACAGGTAAATTGTAAGTTTTGTTACTACCGCCCCAGATCAGGATAATGCCATTGCGAAGGAATAAGGCAAGCCCGATAGAGATAATAATAAAAGTGGTGGAAGTCGCACGGATAGAGCGCATTCGCGACCAGAGTAACTTTTCAGACAACAGCATCGCTGCTACTGTGCCAATCGCAGCCACTACCATAGACAGCCAAATATTGACACCAAAGGTATTAACCAGCAGCGTCAGATAAGCCCCCAATGTCACAAAGTCACCGTGAGCAAAGTTAGATAACCGTAAAATTCCATTGATAAGCGTGAGTCCAACTGCTGCTAAAGCAATAATGCTCCCCACAGCAATACCGTTAACTATTAATTGAGCAAATTGTGCATTCATAATCTTTACTTAGTTTTCAGTCATTACAGCATAGAAATTCCCTAATTCCTTGATTGCCTCCCTAAAATGGAATTCATGGGGTGCTATGCCGTTTCGGCAAGATTGGAAATGATGCTAACAGAAAAACTTGAGCAACTAAAAGCGTTATTTGTAGAAATGGAGCAGGCAATGATCGCCTACTCAGGTGGCGTTGATAGCACATTGGTAGCCAAAATTGCTTATGATGTGTTGGGCGATCGCGCTTTGGCTGTGACGGCTGTTTCTCCCTCACTATTACCAGAAGAGTTGGAAGACGCCTCCATTCAAGCAGCAACTATTGGGATTTCTCATCAAATCATAAAAACCCACGAGATGGAAAATCCCAATTACACCTCCAACCCTGTGAACCGCTGTTATTTTTGTAAAAGTGAACTCCACGACACTCTCAAACCCTTGGCTATCAAATTGGGTTATCCATACGTGGTGGATGGAGTGAATGCTGATGACTTACATGATTATCGCCCAGGAATTCAGGCGGCAAAAGAAAGAGGTGCGCGATCGCCCTTAGCAGAAGTCGGTATCACCAAAGCTGAAGTCCGCCAAATTTCCAAAGAACTCGGTTTACCTTGGTGGGATAAACCTGCACAACCTTGCCTAAGTTCACGCTTTCCTTACGGCGAAGAGATTACCGTAGCCAAGCTGCAACGAGTCGGTAGGGCAGAAATATACTTGCGAAAGTTGGGTTATCAGAATTTGCGCGTGCGTTCCGAAGGAGAGACAGCACGAATTGAATTACCACCAGAACAAATCAAAGAGTTTGTGCTGAAGATTGATTTGCCATCTGTTGTTTCCGCTTTTCAAGAGTTTGGTTTTCTCTACGTCACATTAGATTTAGAAGGTTATCGCAGCGGTAAGTTAAATCAAGTGTTGAATCGAGAAACTTTAGGCGTTAAAGCATAAAATACTAGAGGCGATCAGGTCTAGATGAATACTGTAATTACACCAGAAAGAATCGAGTTGCCTCCTGGCGCTGTCTTGAAACTCTTGGGAAACTGGCAAGACTACCAAAGGCTGCTCTTACAGTTGGGCGATCGCACTGTTCCTCGCATCAAATATCGACATCATGAGATTTTGTTGATGGCTCCTTTACCTGAGCATGGGAAAAAGGCAAGTTTACTTGCATTGGTAGTGATAACTCTGCTTGACCACTTAAACCGAGTATACGACTCATTTACACCCATCACTATGAGCTTGAGCGAAGTCAGCGGCATTGAACCTGACTATTGCTTTTACATTGAGAATTGGCAAAAAGTTCAAGGCAAGGATCGCATCGACTGGCAGAACGATCCTCCGCCTGATTTGGTCATTGAAATAGATGTTACTAGTTATACAGATATCAATGATTATTTACCCTATCGAGTGCCAGAGGTTTGGCTGCTAAAGAATAACCAGTTACTCGTTTATAGATTGCACGGCGAGAGCTACGTACTTGGAGAAAGTAGCTACTTTCCTAACGTTTCAGAAATTGTGCGGCAATGTCTGCAAATTGCAAGTGAGCAGACGACAAGTGAGGCGATTAGGTGGTTAAGAAACTTTCTGCGTGGACAACAGTAGACATAGTTGGCGATGGCGCTAAGCCTAGGTTTCAAACTTCTCCATTAATCTTGCGTCGGAAAACCTCCTCCATTTGTCGCTGTCCTTCTTCGGTGTAGAAAAAGTTGTACCAAGTCGCTTCAGAGTCAGGACTACGGCGATTAAATAAAGCCTCAAGTGCATCCAAATCATCTCGATGTGCAAGCACATATGCTCTCAGTTCTGCCCAAGACATTTTTTCAAAATCAGGTTTCATTGACAAACCTCCAGTTTCCGTCGCGCGCTATCTGAATTTGAATGTTTTCAATAGCCAGAATGTATATCTCTCCTGTTCTGTCATTAAAACAACGTGAGTTCGACGGAACTAAATTTTACTCCAGTCAGTTAACGAAGAATCTTCGCTCTTGTAGCGCGATGGAGTGTCAGTGTCGAATTAATAAGTCCAGTTTTGCTTGGTCTGCAAGCTATAGGTTCCATCTTTCACATTTATCCGCTCAGGAATCAGATTTAAATCTCTAAACATATTTGCCTGGTGCTGTAGAGCAGTCAGCGATTGGTCGTCAATCGGGATGATGGCACGTTCCGCACTATGTTGCTGTAAAGTTTCTACGATGGATGGATCAATTTGATGGTTCTGGGCTAATCGTTGAGCCGCTTCTAATTCCTGTCTCTTAGCCAAAGCTCCAGCCTCGTTTACCTCTTCTAAAATCACCTTGAGCAGGTCGGGATAGTCCCGTACCAGCTCTGGAATCGCGTAGTAATAGGTCGGAACTTCTAAAGAGGCTTTGTCAGCAAATATGCTCTCTAGGTCTGCAATCGAGCGCCCTGGGTAAGCGCTTCGGGCAAAAGTTGCTGTGTAGGGAACCCAAATCACCCAAGCATCGACCTCACCCCGGCGGAATGCGGGCAGCGCCTCCGGCTGTGTCAGATAAACTGGCTCAATGTCGCTAAAATCGAGGCCTACTTTTGCCAGCGATCGCACAAGCACATAATGGGAGCTTGAACCTTTATCAAAAGCTATCTTCTTACCCTTCAGGTCTGCCAAGGTCTGAATCGGTGAATCTTCCGGTACCAGAATCGCTTGACCTTTGGGAGCAGTATATTTTTCTTTAGCTACCCGCACAAACACATGATCTGCGGCTTGAGAGAAGATGCTGGCCGTACCACCGCCACCGCAGAAATCAATCGTCCCATTGCTGAGTGCCTCGATCAAAGAAGAAGCTGATAAAAAACTTGACCAAGTGACACTCAGTCCGAACGGCTGCAAACGCCTTTCGAGCAACCCTTGAGTCCGAAGAACTTCCAGATTTGTCATCCCCTCTGGATACCCGATTTTGAGTTGTTTGAGCCGCCGCGCCTGTTCAGCTAAGGGCGTGTTGCTAGATCCAGTAGAAGGTTTAGAAAACCAACGATCCAAAGCTATACAAAAAATTATGCCTCCCACAAATAGTCCCACGGTTTCTAGTAACCGAATTGTCGAATTGTTGGGTATTTTGAACTGATTTAGTAGAGAAGAGGGTGTATTGGCAGATTCAGAAGCAGCAACAGCATGACCGTCAAAAACTAGAGTCAAGACCAAAATCGAGACAAGTCCGATGCAAAATCGAACTGCAAACCTATATGTAGCTGATATACGAGTGGCTGATCTGAGCGACCGTAAGATGTTTTGACCTGTGCGTCTAGGCAGAAGGTCAATCAAACGGCTAATCATGATGACTCCTTTGATAAACATAGGTGATGGACATTGCCGGATGAATTGGAGATAAGAGATAAAGTCAAAGCACCGCTTGATAATTATTTACGCCGACCTACTTAGATCGTCGAAGTCATTCCATAAAAATAATTGATCCTTGGAATCAATGGCGCGTTATATACAAGAATGCAGCCAGAATGTTAGACTTTTTGGGGCTATTTACATAATCTTATTAGGACTTACGCAAATCCTCTATATGTAGGGTGTGTATAGCCTGCGGCATTTAAGAAAAGCGCAGCATAATGCACCATCTCCACTATAAGTAGTTTTACTGCGTAATCCTTGTATTAGAACTAACTAAGTTGAATAAATAAGAAGTCGAGTCACACCCGATGCGCGAAACTGGCGTTCTCATATTAATATTTCTTGATATTGTCGGGATTGCTAAGGTTGAGCGATCCCTAGTTTCGGTCATCAGACAGGTGTTGAGTGAGGAATGGTGATGGATTGGTTGATTGCAACAATTAAGATCGGGCTAGCTACTGCTGTGGCAACAACATTTGACGACAATATTTATCTGACCGCCTTCTTCAGTGAGGTTAATCGTACTTTTCGTCCTAAGCATATTGTGGTTGGTGAGATTCTAGGGTTCACGGCATTAGTGATAGTAAGTTTGCTTGGTTTCTTACTTGGTCTAGTAATTCCGTCAACTTGGATTGGTTTACTGGGGATTCTGCCGATACTGATTGGCTTAAACAATTTGCTCAACCTTAATAAGGATGACTCAGCCGAAGATAAGTCAGCTAATCTGAAAAGAAACTCTAGATTTCGAGGATTTGATTCAAGAAAGCGATCGCTCTGGGACGTAATCCGCGATCCCCATACCTATCGCGTCTCTGCGGTCACACTTGCCAACGGTGGTAACAATCTGGGGATCTATATACCCCTGTTTGCCACTAGCTCAATCCAAAATTTGTCCGTAATCATACCAGTTTGCTATTTCATTCTTTTCTGCTGGCTGTTGATGTCCTATAACCTAACTCGCCTACCTGGTATTGCTTTCGTCCTCAGTCGCTATGCTGGCAAGATATTTCCCTTCGTACTAATGTGGCTGGGCTACAGAATTTTGATGGACAGCGAATCCTATCGTCTTTTTCTACCGAAAACTTCACATTGAACTTTTACCAATACGCACAATTTTTCCCATCCTTTTAGCTTAGTTATCTCTAACTTTGGCTAGATGGTTAAATCTGAGAACTGAATCATCGTGAATGTGTATATCCAAGCAATATTTAGTTCTAAGAGTTACTTGTTCCCTTTCAGAGTTTTCACGGCTTTTAACCGGATCATAATTTACAGCAAATTGCCTGGAGCTCTTATAAATAAATGAATGAATTTATTAGTGCAATTACTACTGGAATCACAGCTTTTATCGCCACCAATCTAGATGATTTAGTTATCCTGACATTATTATTCTCTCAGGTGAATGCCACTTTCCGTCCTCAGCATATCGTGATTGGCCAGTACTTGGGATTCTGTACTTTAGTCATTGTCAGCCTAGTTGGTTTTTTGGGAGGTTTAGTATTACCAGCCCATTGGATTGGACTTCTGGGTTTGGTTCCTATCACTATTGGGCTAAATGGTTTACTGAGTTTAAACAGCGATTCTTCATCTCCAAAGGAGTTAGAAACCGAGTCTATTCATGCTTCCATATTTGCTATTTTTCTGTCTCCCCAAACTTATAGTGTGACAGCTATTACCATAGCCAATGGTAGTGATAATGTAGGCATATATATGCCATTGTTTGCTAACACTGTACTTTCTGAGTTGCTGGTAATTATTGGCGTATTTATGTTATTGGTTGGGGTTTGGTGCTACATAGCATACAAGCTGACTTGCCAAAGTGCGATCGCCAATCTCTTAACTCACTATGGCAATAATTTTGTTCCTTTTATCTTGATAGGTTTAGGTGTATTTATTATCTTAGATAGTGCCTCACTTACTCCATTCGTATTGACAGTTATCTGCTTAGTTTTAATGGGCATTATCAAATCAACTCAAAGTCCAAAACTAAAAGTGGAAAATCTGTAATTTAAGGAAGAATATAAAAATTTTTCCAAGTTATTATCTCTGAGTAAAGTAGTAAATAAGTTCTAACTTAAGCATGAAGTTTTTTGTCAATCTAGACATTAGGCTCAAACAAAGTGAGAAAAATATGCAGATTTTAAAAATTGTTCTTGTCGCTCTTGTATTTATCGTTAATTTGATGATTGCTCAACCTTCTTGGGCAGGAAAAGATTTCACCAAAGGGGCTGATTATATTGAGGTAACTCAGGCACTCAATCAACTCCTAGCCGCGAAGGATAGACCAGAGCAAGCTGGCTATACACCTGAGGAATTTCAGCAGCGACTAGCACAATTGCAGTTTCAGAAGAATATTATAGAAACTGCTAAGAAGCGGGCGCAATGCCGTAATGAAACTGGAAAGACGTTGGCAGTTTATGCTAATAAACCGAAAAAATCTCCCACCCAACTCTATTACTTAGCAGCAGGAAAAATCACGGATGATGATTGGGATTGTGATGGGATTTATTTACCCGCAGGTACTTCGGTAGTTCTCAGTCCTAATACTCCAGCACAAGAGTTAACTGAAGCAATAGCCGTTAAGTTTGTTGACGGTACACAATCGGTTGCCAGAGTTGATCCGGCAACTGGTGTGATCGAATTGAATGTTGAACCTGCTAAAGTCTTCAAGGCTGGTGAAAGCGACTGGTTACTCCCAGCATTATCTCAAGCAGAGATTGACACACAAGTTCCTACTCCACAACTCATTGACTAAAACTCTCATTATTTCGTGTCAACTTTGGTTAAAAGGTAATAGACAATAAGGAAATCCCCTAATTTTAATGGGGATTTCCTTATTGCGGATGTATTTGTACCCAATAACAATGATAATTCGTTCTTCGGCTGCAGCTGTTGCGAATACCTCTGTGTCTGAGGCTGCTTGCATTCCGTAGTCACGGACATGGACTGCATCATAACCCGCTTGTCGAAGCCCTTGTGCAACTAGAGACGATAAGGCATTGTCTACCAGAAATTTCATGGATTAATTAACAACGGCAATTCACGTTCAGCAACAGCGAGTGCGGCGTAGTGTAAAGCCTCTCTAATACCTTCCAATTCCAAATCTGGGAAGGCTTGCAAAATTTCATCCTCTCGCATCCCCTCGGCAAACATTCCCACCACAGTAGCTACAGGAATCCGTAACCCTTTGATACAAGGAACACCACCCATTTGATTTGGGTTAACAGTGATGCGGGTAAATTTCATGAGTTTTGAGGATTTTCAATGGTTCTAGATTCAGAATAAGCGATTGGGTGAATGCGATCGCCTTTTACAAAGCAGGAGTGTCAAACACAGACTCACAAGGGTTAGCCTAACAGATGTAACGAGTAGATAGTCACTCATCCGTTACATCCGTCATTGCATTCGTTACCTTTCTATTTGCTCTTTGCCACTACATCCGCCAATACAATTTCACCTTTTTTGTTAATCTTCACCTGATCGTTGGGAAAATCTCGACTAATCAAATAACGCAAAAGTCCCACTGTCCGGAAACGCTGATCAATGTGGGGAATTCCTTGACGATTCAGGTGAACAGGGATAATTTTACTTGACACCAAATCTCCCTTGGAATTTAGTTTCGCCTCTAAAATCATTGAGTAGCCAGTTTGGGCGGCTGTCGATAAAGTTCGGTATCCGAGAAAGTTTCCCAAAGAATAAGCAATCAATTTTCCATTATAGATTTCCAGAGCTCTAGGAACATGAGGACCATGTCCGATGACTAAATCTGCGCCTGCATCAATCATGTTTCGCGCAAACTGGATAGAATTGCCTCGGTTTTCGCCATAGAAAAACTCAGTTTTATCTTGAACACGCAGTGCGCTCGTTCCCTCGGCTCCTGCATGCATCGATACAATCACAATACTTGCCTGTGTTTTGGCTTGTTGTACCAATGCTTTGGCTGTTTCTAAATCGTGAATAGAATTATAAAATTCGTAAGGGGCAAACCCAATCATCGCAACCGGAACATTATTCACTTGTAACAAGAGAATTTGATTTTTGTGACCTAATGTTTCGATGCCAACCGCCTTGAGATTCTTTACTGTGTCTTGGAACCCTACCATACCAAAGTCCTGTGCATGGTTGTTCGCAATATTCATAACTTTAAACCCAACATCAGCAAAAAGCTGGGCGTAGCTTGGTGGGGAGCGAAAAGCGAAAACTTGTCCTTGAGTGATATCTTTGGCGCTGTAGGGGTATTTTGTTAAACTACTCTCAAAGTTACCAAACAAAATATCGGCTCTTTGCAGATATGCTCTTACCGACTTTGGTATAAGCTGATTGCGATCGCTTGGAAGTCTGTAGTTAGGGTAATTTGTCCCAGGAATAACATCTCCAACGGCTTGAACAGTGATGGTGTCTGGAGATGCGTTTTCTGGTATGGAGAACGGAACTGGCACTGTATCTGTAGATGTCGTAGCGGCGTTGCTTCGTTGAAATTGCCCAAAGCGGAGGAATAATCCTATACCAATCCCTAGGCAAAAACAGAAACTGATAAAACTGAATGGTAGTAATCTCCCAAGCTTTTGATTTGCCATAGTTGCACACCTCACAATATGGCGCAAGTATATCCTAGAAGTGTTAAATGTCAATGTATACTGGGAGTTATTTGGAACATAAATTTTCAGGAATTGCGTTTGACAGCAAACCTACACTTTGTTACAGGGGATGGGCAACTGGAGAAGTTGAGGTTGTTGGGCAACTGCGATGATGAAATAGATATCTATATGCTTAGAGAGCAACTCGAAGACATTGAAATTAAATTGCTATTAGAAGGGATATATCGTTATTATGGGTTTGATTTTAGAAATTATGCTTTGGCTTCACTCAAACGGCGAATTTGGAACATAATTCAAGCCGAAGGTTTAACCAGTATTTCTGGACTGCAAGAAAAAGTTCTCCATCACCCTGAATATATGGAGAGATTTTTGTACGCTCTCTCGGTTAACGTTACTACCATGTTTCGTGATCCCAGCTTTTTTTTGGCATTTAGAAAAAAAGTAGTGCCGTTCTTACGAACTTATCCTTTTATTCGCATTTGGCACGCTGGATGTTCGACAGGTGAGGAAGTTTATTCTATGGCAATTTTATTACACGAAGAGGGGCTTTATCACCGTTGCCGATTGTATGCGACTGATATCAATGACATGGTATTACGAAAAGCTAAAACTGGAATTTATCCACTAGATTTGATGCAAGGTTATACTCAAAATTATTTACAAGCAGGTGGCAAAAAATCTTTTTCGGAGTATTATACAGCGGCATACAATAATGCTATTTTTTCTTCATATCTGAAAGAAAATATGATATTTTCACAACATAATTTAGCGACAGATAATTCATTTAATGAATTTCATATTATTTTGTGTCGCAATGTTTTAATTTACTTTAATCAATCTTTACAAGATAGAGTTCATAAGCTTTTTTATGAAAGCCATGTGAAGTTTGGAATATTAGGTTTGGGACGCCAAGAAACGCTGAAGTTCACCCCGCATGAGCAAGACTATGAGGAGTTAGAAGGTGGAGAAAAGCTTTACCGCCGAATTCGGTAAAATGATGAATGCTAAAAAAATTATGATAAAATTTCATCATTTATAATTACTTATAATTTTTCATTCCTAATGACCTTTCAACTGGTTGTTGTCGGTGCATCGTTAGGAGGGTTACAAGCCCTTGAAGTCTTACTCGCCGGATTGCCCAAAAACTTCCCAGTACCTGTGGCAATTGTCCAACACCGTCACAAATCTTCTGATGATAAATTGAGAATGATGTTGCAGCAGTATAGTCCTTTGGTTGTCATAGAGCCGCAAGATAAAGAAGAAATTGTGCCTGGTTGCATATATTTGGCTCCAGCAGATTATCATTTGATGATAGAAGCGGGAAGTGACTCGGTTCCTTATCCTTACTTTTCTTTATCTACTGATGCTCCTGTGACTTATGCGCGACCGTCAATAGATGTGCTATTTGAAACCGCAGCAGATACTTATGCCGAAAAAGTGATAGGAGTACTCTTGACAGGAGCCAACCATGATGGTACAGGAGGAATGGCAAAAATCAGGGCACGCGGCGGCAGAACTGTGGTAGAGGAACCTTCAACAGCAGTTTGTCCGACAATGCCTAAAGCGGCGATCGCCCGTGGTGTCGCCCAGAATATTCTACCTTTGGCAGAGATCGCCCCTTTCTTAGTGAAAATTTGTAATTTTTGATCGAGTTCTTTGTGAATTCTTCATAGAAAAAAGCTTTGAACTCTAACCATCAACAGTAGACCAAATTTATAACTTAAGATAGTGGGAATAGAATAACCGCAAGCGTCACAGTCAATAGGAAGACGTGAAAACGCCTTAATATATTTCCTAAAGCATACAGATAAAAATGTCATTTGAACCGAAAGTTAACGTTCTGCTGGTAGATGACCATCCAGAAAATTTGTTAGCCCTAGAGGCAATTTTAGAGAGCCTGGGGCAAAATTTGGTCAGGGCGACATCGGGTGCAGAAGCACTGCGATGTTTGCTTAATCAGGATTTTGCTGTGATTCTGCTGGATGTGCAGATGCCTGATATGGACGGGTTCGAGACAGCAACCCTGATTCGACAGCGAGAGCGATCGCGCCATACGCCAATTATTTTTCTCACAGCATTTAGCACCAGCGACAACATGGTGTTTAAAGGTTATTCCATTGGTGCTGTGGACTACCTCTTCAAGCCCATTGATTCAGAAATTTTGAAATCCAAGGTAGCGGCATTTGTTGATCTGTTCCAGAAAACCCTCGAGGTGAAGCGACAAGCGGCACAACTGGCAGCAATGAATAAGGAACTGAGGAAGCGTGAAGAGATGTTTCGCTCTTTAAGTGCTTGCTCGCCTGTAGGCATTTTCCTCACAGATACATTAGGCAAATGCACGTATATTAATCCTCGCTATCAAGCAATCTATGAGATGACGCTTGAGGAGAGTTTAGGCGACGGTTGGACGCGAGCAATTCATCCAGAAGACAGAGGACGAGTTATTGCCGATTGGTATGCTGTATCCGCTGAAGGTCAGGAATACAAAGGAGAGTTTCGCATACTCACGCCTACAGGAATTGAGCGTTGGGTTCATATGTCTTCGTCTCCGATGCTTTCAGATAAAGGCGAAGTCATCGGTTATGTAGGCACAATAGAAGATATCACAGAGCGCAAACAAGCACAAGAAGAACACATCAAGTTCATCCGCGAACAAACAGCACGACAAGAAGCTGAAACAGCAAACCGCCTCAAGGATGAGTTTTTAGCAACCCTTTCCCACGAACTTCGCACACCCTTAACTTCAATACTGGGTTGGGCGAGACTGCTGCGCCAGCGAAAATTGGATGAAAAAGCCGTTGAACGCGCCTTGGAAACAATGGAACGCAACGCTAATTTGCAGGCACAACTCATTGACGATATTTTAGATGTCTCGCGGATTATACGTGGCAAGCTGCATTTGAATCTAAGTCCCGTTAACTTAACATCTCTGATTCCAACAGTTCTAGATAGCGTCCGCTTAGAAGCCCAGACAAAAAATATTGAACTTGACTTTCTCATTGAATCCAGCAATACGGGGAATAACCAAACAACAGGACACACACAACAGGACACGCTTAATATCTCGGCGTCTTCCTCAACCTCTGGCTTTGTCGTTTTTGCCGATCCAAACCGTTTGCAGCAAATTGTTTGGAATTTACTGAATAATGCGCTCAAGTTCACACCCAAAGGCGGAAAGGTAGAGGTGCGATTGTCTATCAGTAGTCCTGAGTCTAGCTTTGAACAACTCAGCACTCAGCAAGACTACTTATCTGAACAGCAACCTTTGCAGGCGAAAAGTTCCTCAGTACTGCTTCAGGTGAGCGATACAGGTAGTGGCATCAGCCCAGATTTTCTTCCTCATGTTTTTGACCGTTTTCGTCAAGCTGATGGCAGCATCACCAGAAACCAAGGTGGGCTGGGACTTGGACTGGCGATTGTACGTTATCTAGTGGAAATGCATGGGGGAAGCGTTTATGCCCAAAGCCCGGGAATAGGACAGGGAGCAACTTTTACCGTGAAGCTGCCGCTTGTAAATACAGAGAGTCCAGATGACGAGGGGGAGAGGGGGGGCAAGGAATTAGGGGAAGTCGGTAAAGATAGGGATGTGGGAAGATGGAATTGGGAAACTCACGCACAAGGTATTACCCCATCCCCCTCATCCTCCTCATCTTCCTTATCCCCCTCCGAGTCCCTCCTCAGAGGTTTGCAAGTGCTGCTCGTTGATGACGATACCGATACACGAAACCTCCTCACCACCGTGCTGCAACAATTTGGGGCGACAGTGACAGCTGTCGCGTCAGTACGAAAAGCACTTCGCGCTATTGAAAAATCGCCGCCTGATATCCTGCTGAGTGATATTGGAATGCCAGAGGAGGACGGCTACACCTTAATTCGTGAAGTGAGAAACCTGGAACCCGAGGTAGGAGGGCAAATACCAGCGATCGCCTTGAGTGCGTATGCCAGAGAACAAGATTGTACGCGAGCATTGGAGTTAGGCTTTGAGATGTACGTCACCAAGCCAGTCGAACCAGCTAACTTGATTGATGCAATCGTAAAACTGGCACAACGCAACTGTACAACAGTGAACAGTTAACAGTGAACTATGAACATTTAACAGTGAATAACTGGTAACTGGTAACTGGTAACTGGTAACTGACAAACTGATAACTGACTACGCCACCAAGTCAGGAAAAACTTCCTGCACCGCAGGATGAACTAAGCGATGATCTTGCACGTTCACACCTTTGGCTAATGCTTGATTAGTCGCCAGTGCCTTTATCCCCAAATTCGCTAACTGCAATACATAGGGTAGAGTGCTGTTGTTTAGTGCCTGAGTAGAAGTCCAAGGAACTGCCCCTGGCATATTAGGAACCCCATAATGTACCACACCCTCTTCAATGTATACTGGATTAGTGTGGGATGTGGCGTGTAAAGTTTCCACACAACCGCCTTGGTCAACCGCAACATCGACAATCACAGAACCTGGACGCATTTGTTTGACCAAATTGCGTGACACCAAGATGGGTGCCCTGCGTCCCGGTACTAAAACAGCACCGATAAGCAAGTCAGCATCTTTGACTGCGGCTTCAATATGGGCAGAGTTACTGTAAAGTAGTTCTACTCTAGAGCCAAATAAAGTTTCCAGATAAGCTAAACGCTCGACGTTCACGTCTAGAATTTGGACAGCAGCGCCCATGCCCACAGCAATTTTAGCGGCTTCTGTACCCACGACACCGCCACCGAGAATCACGACTTTGCCTGGTTTAACTCCGGGAACACCGCCCAACAAAACCCCTCTACCACCTTGCTGGCGCTCTAGGAACCTTGCCCCAAATTGTACCGACAAACGACCGGCAATAATGCTCATGGGAGTGAGCAGAGGTAATTTGTTGCTACCTGGTTGTTCTACAGTTTCGTAGGCGATCGCCGTCACACCGCAATCAATCAGATGTTCGGTTAACTTTCTATCTGCGGCTAGATGCAGATAGGTAAACAAAATTTGCTCCTTCTGCAAAAACTTATATTCCGCTGCAAGTGGCTCTTTGACTTTGACAACCAGTTCGCGGTTCCAAGCAGCTTCTTTTGTGGTGACTATCTTAGCACCAGCGCTTGTGTAGTCATCATCTGTAAATCCCGCACCAAGACCTGCTTGAGTCTCTACGAAAACCGTATGACCATTTTCCTGTAAGACTCGTACACTAGAAGGACTTAACCCAACCCGAAACTCCTGATCCTTAGTTTCTTTGGGAATACCAATTTCCATTTACTGCCTCTTATGAATTTTTGTGTAGCTTATAGTTTGTCAGTCTCATCCCTAGTCTTTTGAATCAGAGACTACGAATTTAACAAGTCGTTATAAGCGGAATATCCTGAGTGCAAAGACAATGCGAGAGCGTTGAGTGCTGAATGGTGAGTCAAATTTGGGCAAGTAAGAAAAATTACTCACAGCTGGGCGCTCAGAACTCAGAACTTTCTTTCCGACTCAGCATTCACCACTTGGAACTCAGGACTACTGAACTTCCTCTTATACCAACTAATGTACTTCAAACTTTTGTCCTTGACGATTGCCAAACTACTTCTACAATAAATTAAGAAGAATCGTAAACAAATGTAAAGAGTGGCAAGCCTGCTTGATAGCTTAAGCTGTGTTGTCGCTCTTGTTATTCAGTTATAAAGTTCATTTGCCAAAAAGAGGTTTTTAATGATGACACAGACACAGACACAACCACAGCCAAGCGTTACTCCCAAGCTGGAGGAACCAAAGTTCGGTTTTAATGAGTATGCTGAGCGTTTGAATGGTCGAGCTGCAATGATTGGCTTCGTAATCATGGTGGTGATTGAATACGTCACCAACCAAGGAGTGTTAGCATGGCTCGGTCTGAGGTAGGATTTCCACAAAGCTAAGACAGTGCTGGTTGTACGCCATAAATGACAAAAAGCAAAGAACCAGCTGTATATTCCAGCTGGTTTTGATTTAATCAAGCCTTTATAGCCTTTAGAATCAAAGTCAAAACAATAATTTTGAATGGGTGAATGCGTGAATTTTAAATTTTGAATTTTAAATTTTGAATTGTTATACGCCCCTACACCCTCCTTTACTTAAGAAAAGTATAATAATATTGAGGCTCTCATCAAAAGCGCCAATTGCGGGTGAGGTATTCTCAGTAAATTTACATCAAAGGTGAACAGGAACCAATAAAGCTGTGATGAATGCTGTATTTCCTCGTTTTTTAAAGTTAGCCTACCGTAAAGAACCACTCATTAGTGTATTGATTACGATGGGAGTGGTAGATGCATTAATTGGTGGATTTGACGATAGCTGGTCGTTGTTTGCTTTTGGCGTGGGAACAGTAGGGATAACGCTAGCTTACAAGTGGTGGCGTATCCAGCAGCGCCAACCCCTGCCTGAGGAGCCTGTGGTGCAACATTACCTACCTTCCCGCTCGTCGTCAAGTTCTCCTTTACCTATGCTGAGTGTTTCTAAGAAAAAGCCCCCATATTAGTAGATTTGGTCTGTTGAGATTTGAGATTAGGCTGTTACTTACATGGTTGCTGGGAGAACCATTTAAACTACGGTATGCTTTGCAACCCTGAGCATCGGTATCCTGATTTGCGGGCGGGGCTTTCCTGCCCTAAAATTTGGTACAGGATAGCTTAAGATATTTGAAATATATGTATATAAATAATTACAATAAATTCCTCTCCCAAATCCAAAACGCGTTGCAAGAGCGTGTGCGAAGGGCTCAGCGTCCACAGGTAGACAAGGATCTAAATCTCAAATGACCAGTGCCAAAAATATTCTAATGCTTATGAGCGTAGCAGGTGCTGTTGCTATTGCTCCCCTAATGCGAATACCGTCTGCGATTCCTGCTGAGGTTGAAGTTACACCACAAATTACACCAGTCGATCAACCTACCACGAGCTTTGCTAATCCACAACTAATTTACACCTTCACAGAGCATTTGGGAACTATTAAATCCCTTGCCTTCACTCCAGATAGCCAAACTCTGATCAGCGGCGGTTCTGATAACGATGGCATCATTCGCTTATGGAATACAGCAACTGGCAAAAGACGTGGGATTATCAACAGAGCGCATCAAACAGCGATAGAATCTGTGGTCATTTCGCCAGATGGTCAAACTCTTGTTAGTGGCGGTGATGATAACACGATTAACCTTTGGAACCTGAAAAACAATAAATTTACTCGCTCCTTTGTCGGGCATACGAGCAATGTGCTGTCCTTAGCAGTCACTCCAAATGGTAAAGTTCTCGTTAGCGGTGCATTGGACGGTATTCGGATGTGGGATTTGCTACAGCAGCGCCCACTTGCTACTTTGACACGCTTTGATAACCTCATTTATACCCTGGCAATTAGTCCTGACGGTCAAACGCTGGCAAGTGGTGACAATATTGGTGTTGTTAAGCTGTGGGATTTGAGTACTGGAAAATTAATCCGTACAGTTCCAGGGGCGCATGCGAATACAGTCACCAAACTCCTGTTTACTCCAGATGGAAATACCTTGATCAGTGCCAGCCGCGATCGCACGATTAAACTCTGGAATGCCAGCAGTGGAGAATTAGTTCGCACCTTGACAGGACACAACAACTGGGTGAATACAATAGCTATTAACCCCAACGGACAAACCCTTGCCAGTGGTGGCAGAGATGGAATTAAGCTGTGGAATTTAACAACAGGCGAGTTAATAACGACACTTTATGGACATTCCGACTGGGTAAGCGCCATAGCCTTTAGTCCGGATGGGACAAAGCTTGCTACTGGGGGATTTGATAGAAGAATCAATCTTTGGCTACTTCAATAGCTCTTTCCATAACGATTGCAACGGGTTTTGTAGTGGATGTGCTTAGTTATCTATTAGATGAAATTAATTAGCAATTTGATATTTTCCACTTTCACAAGTCTTGATTTCTCTCACTTTAGTCGCTCATAATCTTGGAAATTTTACTTAGGCCGATCTGTAGTAGTAACGACTCTCAATCCGCTTGTCAATACCATTTGAAATGTGCTTACCCTGCTCTATTATTCTCTCACGCTTAGTAATGAAAGACAGCTAAATTGGTACGGGAGAATCAAGGTAGAGTGTTGGTTCTTGCATGGTAAATTCTATGCCATGAGTCTCAAGCTTTTTCGATATAGATTCATTGGCTAACTCTAATAAACGCTTGCGGAATTCAATCGAATTTTCATTTGAGCCTAAAATAAAGAAACTCACCCTAGCACGAACTCCTTTTGGATCATCCTGATGGGGAAACAAACTAATCTTTGTACTGTTTGGATCTATTCCAAACAATGTGCTGGTACTTTCCTTGATGACTTTTTCTAGCAATGCTTGTTCAGCTTTTTCTAAATGCCGAGTAAAATCAAGATAGAGCAACACCATGACCTTTTTCCCTCGCGTCACGTTTTCGATATCTGCTTCTGCCATCAGTGAGTTGGGAACAACTATGAGGGTACTTTTAGCAAGTGTCCGCAGTTTAGTTGAACGCAAACCAATAGCCTCGACACGGGCAAATAAAATTCCTTGGGAACTTAAGTGAACGCGAATGTATTCTCCAGGGATATAAGGACGGTCTAAGTATATAACAATTGTTCCAAAAATCTGTTCCAGAGTTTTTTGAGACGCAAAAGCAACCGCTATACCCCCAATCCCCAAACCAGCAATTAAACCAATCAAGTTCACATTCTGGCTTTGAGCAAATGCTACAGCCACAATAAACCCAATAACAAAATTAGCAATGGTTTCAAAAACGAGCAGTAACTCATCAATTTCAAAACCCACTTTACGAATCAATTCAATTCCGTAGACACGCAAGAATTGACGAAATAAACCAGAAATGAATATTGCTAAACTAATAGCTATTGATAGGTCGGAGAAAAATTTCAAAAATCGGTAAAATCCCGTGTATTCTTGAATAAAATTTAGACAAACAGAAACGAGAATTAATGTTGCTACAATTCCCAGTATCTTTTCCTGTGGCTCGACTAAGTTTTCATAAATCCTTAACAACAGTTGGGGCGCAAATTTCCGAACACTTAGCTTGAGAAAGCGGGGAATAGATTTCCCAACGATCCAAGCCAGGAAGAGAAAGAATAAGAAAATGGCGAGTTTAATTCCAATTGTAATCAGAAGCTTTTGTGTTGCTTCGTCCAACGAAAACCAAAGTTTTATGCTCAGTAGAGTTTCCATTTCCGCCCAAGAGTTAAGTTAGGTTAAGTTAGATAGTAATGGGTGCATCAACATCAATCGGTCTTTCTTCAATATCGAAGCTAATACCATACTCTTTTAATCGCAGAGTCATGCTTTGTTTCGCCATATCTAGTAACTGGCGGCGCATATCCATTGACATCTCACCAGAACCAAGAATGAAAAAGTTTATTTGAGCCTGAGTCATATTGGCTCTTCCCTCTTGGATAGTATCTTTAAATGTCACATCCGTGTTGCGAGAGTCAATACCAAAAATCTCATTGGTACTTTCTAATATGACTTGACGAATCAAAGCTCTTTCATCTTCCAGCACAACTCGATAGAAAGTTAAATAAACCAGAGAAACAACTTTTTTGGCTCCCGTGAAGTTCTCGATACTCATGCTTGTCAGGGAACTATTGGGAACTATGGTTAAAGTTCCTTTGCCAGAATTACGAATCTTAGTGGAACGCAACCCAATGGACTCGACTCTACCAAATGTCCCATCAGGTAAACCGATATAGTCATCAATGACAAAAGGTCGGTCAATATAGAGTATGATCCCACCCAACAACTGCTCCAAAGTCTGTTGCGCTGCAAAAGCAATAGCTAATCCCCCAAGTCCCAAACTTGCTGTCAAACCTAAGACATTGACTTGGTGAGTCTGAGCAAAAATGAAGAAAATAATCAGAAAAATAGCTGTATCGGCAACGACATTACCGACCATCAGCAACTCAGCGTTAATTTTACGGCTGAGGGCATTTTCTTGCAAGTAAGCCTGGTAGAATTTCTCAAACAAGCGAGAAGTCAACCAACCCACCATAATGGCAACTAACAACGCTAGAGCAAATTCCAGGTAGTTGAGCCAATTAGGTTTGGGAATCAGTAACAAAGTCAAGTCAATCAGCACTAAGACGACTGTTAAGACCAACAAATTTTGATAGTCAGAAACAACTTTGTTATACATTCTTGTTCCTTGAGTAGATAAGAAACGAGTTGTCATGAATTGACTCATTTTTTTAAATAAGAAAACTAAAAAAAATAACAGACCAAAAAAACTGACTGCTACTCCTATGGCACAGGCAATAATGACTAGAGGAAGGAAATTGTCTCGAATTGTTTCAGAGAAGAGAGTGATATCCAAAATAAAAGGAACTCCTTGATACCTAATTATTAAAGGTGATTTATAAAGTAAATATTAAGACTGGACTTTAGACTAAAAAGCAGAAAATGAGTCAGGGAAGCTGAGTTGAGAAGAACCAAAGCCAAAAAATTAAAAAATCAGAGTTGAACCGATTTTCTGGGCTGCTTTATGTATTGAAATATTGGTATGCCATGTGGAATTTTTTTCTGACTCGATTTTGGTAGATATATTGCCATAACAATGCTTTTTCTCGTGAGTGAGAATAAGCAATAATGTGTATAAATAAGATTTCATATTTCAAACTTAAAGACAAGGACAGTTAAGACAGTTAAGAAAGTCAGGTAGGACAGTTAAGACAGTTAAGACAGTTAAGCTAAAAATCTGTCTTTAGAGTGATTTTTTTAATAACTTAGCTTTTACGCATTGACAGAGAACGCAGGCTGTGAAATCACATTCTCGTTACAAGGCAGAGCCTTGTAATGCTGCTCTTTAAGGAGGCTCTGCCTACCATCAAATGGCTCGCCTAATTACATTCCCAGGCTCTGCCTGGGAACGAGGCAAACGGCGATTTAACAGCACATAATTGTTAATTTGTAAAGTGCGTAAGCCCTGATTTTGTCGTAAGCAAATGCTGCTTTACCCTTTTGTAACTTCAGTAGACCAAAAAGTTTTGCGAGTGCCTTGAAAAACAGATTGAAAATCAGAATACTGTTTCATTAACTGTATTAAAAAATACAGTATTTCAGATTTTATGGAAAAAAGATATGATAAGCAAACCTAATAATTGTACGTTTGCTCCTGATTGAAGAGAGAGGAATTAATGCCTGACTCGGTAAGGAAAAAACCGACGTTGAGGATCTGATTGTACTGATCCATGTAATACGTGGGAAGGCTGAAGAAGGGTAAAGGTGTAGTACATGGAAAAAGGAATCCACTTACCTCCGTGTAATACATGACAGTCAAGCATCAATTAATTTCCTTTACAAACTTCCTCTTGCAATCGACGGAGTTTGGAAGACAAATAAGTTTTAATGTTCTCCAAGTTACGCATCTTTTCAGAAATCTCTTGCAGTTTGCGTTCAATAATTTGGACTTGCTCCTGTTTTGGGATGGTCTTTTCTCCCCATTCATCCAGCAAATGCTTCATCTCACCGAGAGTGAAGCCTAATCCTTTACCCTGGTGAATCATCAAAAGACGCTCAACCATTTCTGAACTGAAATCTTTGTAGGCTCTTGTTCCTGCTTGGCGTTCACTGGCAGTAATGAGTCCAATTTTTTCGTAAAAGCGGATTGTGTCTTTCGACAATCCTGTTTTTTTGGATAGTTCACCAATCAGCATTGCATCAATCCATCTCTTGAAGAAACCACTTGACTGTGGAGTATACTCCACAGTTTACGCTTTTGCTTAGCAGTATTTGGATTTCACAGAAGTCAACGATGAGTAAGACCATTCTGATTACAGGTGCTTCAAGTGGCATTGGTGAAGCGACCGCGAAATACTTCCTTCAAAAAAGTTGGAATGTTGCAGCAACCATGCGATCGCCTCATAAAGCAGGAGATTGGGCTAAAGCAAAACGAGTTATCTGTCCACATCTTGATGTGACGGACCCAGAGACAATCACATCTGCGCTGCACAAAACATTAGAGCATTTTGGGCGCATTGACGTGCTAGTTAACAATGCTGGATACGCGCTTATGGGTCCGCTTGAAGGTGTTACACCTGAGCAGTTAGAGCATCAGTTTCAAACGAATGTTTTCGGGCTGGTGACCACTATCCAATCTATCCTTCCAGTTTTGCGCCGACAGGGAGGAGGCACAATCATTAATGTTACTTCAATAGGGGGTCGTCTTGCCTTCCCGCTTACGTCCTCTTATCATGCAACAAAATGGGCTGTAGAGGGACTCTCTGAAGCTCTACGCTATGAGCTACGCCGTTTTGGTATTCGCGTAAAAATTATTGAACCCGGTGGCATCAGGACGAATTTCATTAATCACGGTACAGCTTGGGCGACTCATGCTGATTATACACAGATGAGCAACGAACTCAAGGGGTTCATGGAAAAAATTAATGATTCGCTGCCAGGACCCGAAGGTGTTGCCAAAACAATTTATCGAGCAGCAAATGATTACTCTGGCAGACTGCGTTATTCCCCTCATGGCGAGTTGTTTTTCCTTATGCATGCCATTCTTCCCGATAGATTATGGCGGTCTTTAGTGGAAAAGATGATGCTTGGGAAAAGCAAATAAAATCCACCTCCGGTTTGTTGCCAAATTGGGATGCTCCCATTTAGAACCACACCACAGATAAACACTCGTTAATCATCTGTGTCCATCTGTGTCCATCTGTGGTTTCATTTTCATTCTTCTTAATTTTTGCAAGAGACAATAAAAAAACTAAAAACCCCCAAATGGGGGTTTTTATCAGTCCTGAGGTGGAGTAAAAACCACAACTTAAAGCAGATACAGCAAACCGAAAAGGATGATCCAAATCACATCAACGAAGTGCCAATAAATTTCGGCTGCTTCTATACCAAAGTGATGTTCATCGCTGTAATGACCTTTGGTGCGCGATCGCCACAACACGGCGAGAATTGCCAAAACTCCGATAGTCACGTGCAAACCGTGGAAGCCAGTCAAGACATAAAATGCACTGGCAAACAAATTGGTAGTTAGACCAAATTCTAGATGGGTGTATTCATACACCTGCCCCACCAAGAAAATAATACCCATTGCCGCAGTTATACCGAACCATATTCGCATTCCCCGCACATCGTTCTTTTTGATAGCGGTATCGGCATTATGGATAACAAAACTGCTAGCAATCAGATTAATAGTGTTGACTCCTGGTAGCAACAGTTCTAACTCTGGCGTGCCTTCTGGGGGCCAAGCAGGTAGTGTAGAACGGAAAGCTATATAAGCCCCGAACAACCCTAGAAAAATCATCCCTTCAGCGACTAGGAACATAATCAGCCCGAAGATGCGATGATCTGGATGTTCTTCGTGATGAGCTTCTGCTGTAGCAGCGTGATGATGATTAAGGGCTGTCTTTGCTGGGTCAATAGTTTGACTTTGCATGAATCTTCCGTTTAATGATGAATTATGGCTGATGAATTATGAATGAAGAAATCTTTTAGCATTCATCATTCATAATCCATTATTGATTAGCGTTCTTCTTTCTCGGCAGTGATGGTGGCATATGGCTCGTCCGGTTCGGCGCGTAACACCGAGTTAGGACCACCAGACAAGGTTGGATCTGGGTCAGATAAGGGGACACCCTGGTTGGTGTTCTGCAAGCCATAGTCGTAGGGACCAGTCGCGAGTACTGGTAATTTATCAAAATTCTCTATCGCTGGCGGTGAGGTCGTCATCCACTCTAGGGTCAATGCCTGCCAGGGATTATTACCTGCTTTGGGTCCGTACATCCAACTCCAAATCGCATTGAAGATGAAGGGGAATGTGGAAACCGCGAGTATATAAGCACCGTAGGTGCAAATTTCGTTGAGAAATGTGAATTTGGGGTCATATTGAGCAATGCGGCGGTTCATCCCCATCATCCCCAACTTGTGCATGGGTAAGAAGGTCATATTTAGACCGACAATCGTCAGGGCAAAGTGAACCTTACCCCAAAATTCGTTTAGCATCCGCCCAGTCATTTTGGGGAACCAGTGGTATATCGCCGCATAAATACCGAGAACACTACCACCAAATAACACATAGTGCAGGTGCGCCACCACAAAATAGGTGTCATGAACGTGAATATCAAACGGCACCGCCGCCAACATCACGCCACTGATCCCGCCAATCACAAAGGTGCCAACAAAGCCCATCGCGAAGAGCATGGCACTGTTGAGGCGCAGCTTGCCACCCCACATAGTTGCCAACCAGCTGAAAATTTTGATCCCCGTAGGTACGGCGATGATCATTGTGGTGATCATGAAGAACATCCGTAACCAACCAGGGATACCGCTGGTGAACATATGGTGCGCCCAGACGATAAGCCCTAAAAAGCTGATGGCAAGACTAGAGTAGGCGATCGCTTTATAACCAAAAATTGGCTTGCGCGAATGAATGGGGATCACCTCGGAAATCGCCCCAAAGAAGGGCAAAATCATGATGTAAACCGCTGGGTGGGAGTAAAACCAGAACATATGCTGGTACACAACTGGATCACCACCGCCAGTCGGGTTAAAAAATGTTGTTCCTGCAAGTAAGTCAAAAGCAAGCAGAATCAGACCAGCTGCGAGCACTGGCGTTGATACCAGAGTCAGCGCTGAGGTAGCAAACATTGCCCAGCAGAACAAAGGCATTTGATGGAATCCCATGCCTGGGGTACGCATTTTGATCAGGGTGACAAGGAAATTGATCGCCCCCAAAATCGAAGATGTACCCAGCAGGAGGACACTCATAATCCATATTCCCTCACCCACTTGACCTGTGACCAAGCTTAAGGGAGGGTAAGAAGTCCAACCCGCATCGGGTGCATCGCCCACTACCAAACTGGCAATCAGCAACAACCCAGCAGGAGGAATCATCCAAAAGGCAACAGCATTCAGGCGTGGAAATGCCATATCCTTTGCCCCAATCATCAACGGCAGCAGGAAGTTAGCAAACCCTGCGCCCGCAGGCACGATCCACAAGAAAATCATGATTGTGGCGTGCAGCGTAAACAAACTGTTGTACAGTTCCGGGCTGACAAAATCTGATTCTGGGGTTCGCAGTTCAGTACGAACCAAGTCAGCCAAAACGCCACCAATACAGTAAAAAATGAACGTAGTGACCAGGTATTGAATCCCAATTACCTTATGGTCAGTGTTGAAGGTAAAGTAGTCTCGCCAATTTCTTACCCCTGGTTCTTCAATTCGAGCAGGGATATTGGCTGTTTCTTGTACCTGTGCTTGTGTCATAAAAATTTCAGTTGTCAGGAGTCAGAAGTCAGAATTCACAACTCAGAAGTCAGTTGCTAATGACTGATGATGAATAATTACTTGTGCAGTTGATGTAGCATTTCTGAATGAATTCCCATCTGGCTTGTGTAAGGAGTGAGAAATTCATGTGGAGATAAATCCGTAGGATTCACAGCAACTGCTTGCTTGAGCTCTTCTGTGCTAGCAACTAGCTGTTCTTGAATCCACTGTTCTAACTCTTCCGGCTTTTGAACAACAACTTGTGTTCTCATCGCGCCGTGGTAGGGACCGCACAATTCAGCACAGATCAGCGCATAATCACCTTCTTTGCTGGGCGTAAAGCGAATCTCGCTTTGCCGACCGGGGATCACATCCTGCTTAAGGCGAAACTCTGGCACCCAAAAAGCGTGGATAACATCGTTCGCTGTCATATTGAGTTGTACCTCACGCCCAATCGGAACATGTAGTTCACCGGAAGTAACACCAGTTTCAGGGTAGGTGAAAATCCAGGCATACTGCAAACCTGTGACGTTCACCACAAATGCGGGTGGTCTGCCTTCTTTATCGGGAGTAGGACCAATGGTGGGAGAAACTAACCCTGTACCAGGAGCTTCCTGCTTTTGAGGAATTTGATCAGCATTGCGGACTGCTGCTGTGGCTGGGTCTTGCATTGCCTCATCAGATCTTTCCTGATTTCGGTTGGCTTCGGTACTGGGTGGTGTATCGCTTAAAGTTGCTGCTATAGCTGCCCCAGGCATTCTCATTGCTTGTGGTGCGATCGGGGCTTCATGGACGGCATGAGGATTGAAGCCGCCCATTTCGTTGTAAACGTCGAAACTGTAAACAGAAATACCGATAACGATAACAGCTGGGATCGCTGTCCAAAGGATTTCTAGCGGTACGTTGCCATGAACTGGCGGACCATCTGCATTGTCACCTGCACGCCGACGGTATCTGATGGCAGAGTAAATTAAAATACCTTCTACAAGCAGAAATATACCTGTGGAGACGATCATCATCGTGTTGAACAAACCGTCCACCAGAGTGGCTTCATCAGAGGCTGCTATTGGTAGTAGACCATGATTTTGACCGTACCAAAGGCTGACTAGGGTCAGCAGGATGCCAATGAGTAATGTCCAGATTGAACTTGGAATTTTCACGGGTTTATTGAGTTAATGACTTTACTACGTTGGACAGAACTGCTCACTTACTACAGTAGTCCAGCCTAAAAGACATATTGGGGGAAGTCTTGAAATTTTTATTAATTTTTAGGCTAATTTTCTCAATTGTGAGCAGAAGTAGTTTATGAGATGTGCCGCAGGGTGGATGTGGTAGGGGGGAAAAATTTCAAGGATTTAGAGTAATTACCATCAATCAATGCCCGACGAGAAAAGAACAAAAGAACACAGGTATGGTTTTTTGCAACTGGGTGTCGAGTCAGGATGCGAGGCTCTGTATTTATTATTCATGCAGGCTTGTTGAATTGTGCGAATTGATTCGTAGGAACATTCACCAATTCTAAATTTTGTGTTCTAAGTTCTTCTGGTTGCCTGACAACTTAAAAATCCCTAAAGCTTCAGGCAAAAAGTGGTTAGGGTGATTCACAGTATAGTGAGAGCCAGTCTCGAACCCTATTTGTACGCTAGGGTGGGAGATGAGGAGGACACTTGCTTGTGGCGAGAAGTTGAAGCGGTCCTGCGCCGCCACTCCAAACTTCCTTTGGGTTCCCCTGCCCTTGCAAGATGTCCGTTTGGTACTGACACATTTAGAACGTAGATAGCTCTCAAAGAGCGACAGAAGGTATCCTTCATGAGCGAATTTGTCCTAGAACAACAAAACATAACGACTGCGCCGCAGCAGGTGCCACAGGAACGAATTCGTCGCTTGGTGTGGAGAATGTGTGTAGCCACCTTGATTTTGATGGCAATAGGCAGTGCCACCCGTGTGATGAATGCTGGACTTGCTTGCCCTGATTGGCCTTTGTGCTATGGGGAACTTGTGCCAACCAAGCAAATGAATTTCCAGGTTTTCTTGGAGTGGTTTCACAGGTTAGATGCGGCATTGATTGGTGTCAGCGCGATCGCACTCGTTGGAATGTCTTGGTGGCATCGTCGCTCTTTACCTAGATGGCTTCCTTGGGCATCCACATTCGCCTTATTTTTAATCGTTTTTCAGGGTGTTTTGGGCGGACTGACTGTCACTGAACTTTTGCGGTTTGATATTGTCACCGCCCACTTAGGAACAGCGCTGTTATTTTTTACTACCCTATTGGTCATCGGCACCGCGCTCATCCCCTACCAGGGAACCGGAACCGTTGGTAACTTGCCGTATGTTGGTTTAACAGCAGCTATTTTAGTTTATTTGCAAAGTCTACTAGGTGCCTTGGTAGGCTCTCGCTGGGCGCTCCATCAATGCTTTGGCGCATCTCAACTTTGTGCCGTAATGTACAGCCATATTGCTGGCGTCGTGCCCCCAACAGTAGCAACATTGGCAGTGGTCTTTCTTTCTTGGCGGACACCAGCACTGCATCCAGCTTTACGGCGACTGGCAAATCTCGCTGGTGGGTTATTGATTATACAACTCCTGTTGGGAGTTGCCACTTTCCGGTTGCATCTTCAAGTTGAGCCACTCACCGTCTCTCACCAAGCTATAGGGGCAGCTTTGCTGGGTACTTTGGTGGCTTTTACAGTTCTCGCACTGCGAGATTGGGTGAGTAGCCGTGGGATCAACGCTACGAGCAACAAGGAAGAAGCAGGCGCTATAAGCCAACAAGCAATCGATGGATTGAATCCATGACAATCGACTTGCTAATTACTCATGGCTGCTAATGGCTAATTGCTCATTTTTGGTTGCTGTTAGCTGTTAGCAGTTAGCCATGAGTTCCTATAAGTTTTGAAAAAAAGGAAATAGTGCCAAAATGATTGAGACTAATGTCTCTCGCCACCATCAAACGTTTCTACAAGTTATTCAAAGCTACTACCAGCTCACAAAGCCCAGGATTATCCCTTTGCTACTCATTACCACTGCTGGAAGTATGTGGATTGCAGCAAAGGGAGAGGTAGATCCACTGTTATTGCTCGTTACACTGACTGGTGGCACTTTGGCAGCTGCAAGCGCCCAAGCAATCAACTGTGTCTATGACCGGGATATTGATTATGACATGGAGCGCACGCGTCATCGTCCACTGCCTTCAGGGAGAATACAGCCGCGCGATGCTCTGATTTTTGCCACCACTTTGGCTGTCATTTCCTTTACCTTGCTTTCTGTATTTGCCAACCTAGTAGCCGCCCTGCTAGCAATGTCTGGTCTGGTTTTTTATGTGCTAGTTTATACTCATTTGTTAAAACGGCATAGCACTCAAAATATCGTTATTGGTGGTGCAGCAGGGGCAATTCCAGCTTTGGTAGGTTGGGCAGCTGTCACGGGTACGTTAAGCTGGGCAGGATGGTTAATCTTTGCGATCGTCTTTTTGTGGACACCGCCTCATTTTTGGTCGCTCGCTTTAATGATTCGGGATGATTACGCAAAAGTTGGCGTACCAATGCTACCAGTAGTTGCGGGAACTACGGCTACAGTGCGGCAGATTTGGTACTATACCATAATTACCGTAGCAGCAACTTTCTTGTTAGTTTATCCTTTGCAAGTGAGTGGAATCCTCTACGGAGTCATTGCCATCGGCTTAGGAAGTGTATTTATTTACAAAGCTTGGCAATTGTTGCAAAACCCAGAAGACCGCAGCTTAGCTAAAGGTTTGTTTCTCTATTCCATCTCCTACATGATGCTGTTGTGCCTTGGCATGGTCATTGATAGCCTTCCTATCACTCATCATGTCATTGATGTTGTGGTAGATAAAGTGCATCTACTGATAGGTTGAGACAAGGCTTGGAAATTTTTGCGATCGCTTAAAGGGCGATGGCGCTCCGCGCCCGCCCTTTGGGCGGCTCCCTTTGCGAGCATCGCACGTCGTGAAAAGATAGATGAGGCGATTGCAAAGGTGCCAGTGCCCTCGTGCCCAATCGCGATTCGCTTCTGTGGCAAAGCCAATCGCAATTCCATCAACAAAACCTGTAATAGTTTAAAGCGCTAATATGACTAATTATCCAAATAGAAGCTCTAGTAATTCTTCACGGATCAAACCAGTATGGTCAGCAACATCTCTTAATATTGCGTTAAGTGACCTATCTTGATAGGGTCATGCGCTGGTACAGTGACGTGATGTTCACCATTGCGTAGGGTAGTTAGCCGAATCTGGCTACCTGTCTGATGACTCACCTCGTATCCAAGACGAGCAAGAGCTTTAACTAATTCTCTACTAGATAAGTCTCGTGGGAGCTTCAAGAAGCAATAACCTCATCACGGACTATGTGCAAACGAATGACCTTAGGACGGTTTTGTGCATCAGGAAAATGGCAATGAACCGCATCACGCACCATTTCTCTCAGGGTTTCGATATCATCAGCTTGAGTGAAAATCGATTCCCCTAATGCCCTGGCTGTATAGCCAGCGTCTGGATCTTCTTCAACTAGAAATACAATTTCAGTCATAGCTATTTTGTGTAACTACTAGATTTTACATTCCACAAGCTTTAAGGCTCAACCAACTTGGCGTGAACCCAACAATTGAAACAACTTAAGAAACTTGCTGACTATGTAGAACTGCTAGCACCTGAGCAGCACAAGTAAAATCGCCTCCAAGTGCATAAGTCTGACTTTTCACGCCATGTGGAAAAATCCACGAAAAACCTAACCCCCTAGTACACGACGGCGGAAATAAAGCTACCATTCACTCATAGCGCGAAAAGCCCACAGAATCAGCCTTTTGACTTTTGACTTTTGACTTTTGACTTCCGCGCAGCGGTACTAGCCCCCTGACCCTAATCCCCACTCCGTGGGGGCCCCGAGTTCCCTACTAGGGAAGGGGGAAAAATGAAAGCCTCTCTCCTTGTAGGAGAGAGGAATGGAAGCGAGGTTTCTCACATCCGGTGAAAAGTAAGGTGCATAAGTCGGTTTTCCTTGCACCTATTGATAATTAGACTGCTGATCGCCACATTCCAAATGACCTCCTCGCCCCCTTGAAGGTAAAACCAGGGGGGTTTTTATTTTTGCCCTCCTAGTTTGTACAACTTAAACTAAACCGTTTCGTTTAAAAGTTAGAATACCTGCGCCAGATTCGCAGTAATTTCAGGAACAAGAGGTGTTTGTAATAGAGGTACCCAACTTAATAAAAAAATAAATGTTTTGTTTCTGGAAACGCCAGCAGACACGTTGAGGATATATGTAGAACACCAATTACAAAATCGAGGAGTAAACAATGAAAAAAGTTTTAAATTTTATTTATCGCTTAATTGGTCTAGAAAGCGAAGAATCAAAGCTTACTGATTCCTATAAGTAGTCTTGGACAAGCAAGCGCCTTGATGACCCTAAGGAATGCGAATGGGTGCAAACTTGGAACACCAGGGTAAGCGCCATTGCCTAAATGATTGCTTTTTGTGACCTTTTCATTTAAAAACTTCTAACTTTTTCTAACTTTTGAAACCTGTCTAAGTTTTACCGAAAAAACTGGGTCTAAAGCCCCGTCCTTCTAGGACGGCTTTATTTAAACTGGGCATACGGATGTGATATCATACTTATGGCACTGCGGTAATACGCCTAGATAGCCAACGTTGGTAGCTCGCCCTTCGGGTTCAGCAGTCGCTCATGGGGGAAACCCCCAAGACCGCGCTGCTTCACCATCCACAATGCTCAGCTGAGTGCGACATAGTGTGGGAATGAGAAATAAAAAATTTGAATAAATCGTTTCAAACGCGGTCGGACAGCCCGTGTGCGCTTGTGGACGTATCCAAACGGGGATATTTGAATGCTTGCATTTGGGTGTCTAGGGAGGACGGATGAAGCAAGAATCCCCATGCCTTTAGGCTGGGGAGTGTCAATAATCCTTTAAATTTAATTTAGGCGATCGCCTAGACTTCAGAATATACCATTTGCACTCAGAGATTCTCTGAGTGCTTTTAATTAAGTTATCCCATTTCCTTCTATCAAATATCACTCCCCAACAGTCGATCAGCGCTTTTGCTAACGTGGGGATACAGGGTTCGTCGCCCTTAAGCGCAAGTGCTTGGGCGAAAGAGGTTTCATATGGCTCATTTAAATCTGCGTCGCCCCGAAAATGTCAGTGGCGATTTTTATGTCGATACTTCCTGCATTGATTGTGATACTTGTCGATGGATGGCACCAGAGGTGTTTATTGAAGCTGGTGAACAGTCGGCGGTGCATCACCAACCAGCTAACGAGGCCCAAAGATTAGCAGCGCTTCAAGCTCTTTTAGCTTGTCCTACCAGTTCTATTGGTACAGTTGAAAAGCCCCAAGATGTCAAAGCCGCTCAACTGAGTTTTCCTATCCCCGTAGAGGATAATGTTTACCATTGCGGTTATCACTCGGAAAATTCCTACGGCGCTGCTAGCTACTTTATTGAGCTACCTGAAGGTAATATTTTAGTAGATTCTCCCCGGTTTACCCCTCCCTTAGTCAAGCGTTTGGAAAAGATGGGAGGAATTCGCTATATGTACCTGACTCACAGAGATGATGTGGCGGATCATCAAAAGTTCGCGGAGCATTTTCAGTGTCAGCGCATCCTCCATAAAGATGACATCACTGCTGATACTCGTAGTGTGGAAATTCAGCTTACAGGGACAGAACCCATTGAGTTGGCTCCCGATGTATTAATTATTCCGGTTCCAGGTCACAGCAAAGGACACACAGTTTTACTTTATAAGAACAAGTTTTTGTTCACTGGCGACCATTTGGCATGGTCTAATGAACTGAAGCACCTTTATGCGTTCCGCGATTATAGCTGGTATTCCTTCTCAGAACAGATTCAATCGATGCGTAAGCTGACTCATTACTCATTTGAGTGGGTTCTACCAGGTCATGGGCGAAGGTATCATAGTGATACTGAAACAATGAAAGAGCAAATGGAAAAGTGTATTGCGTGGATGGAAGAAGTTGAATTTCACTAAGGTTATGAAGGCGCAGGGGAATAGGCTAAACAACGGGAGCATCCCAATTTTGTAAAGATGGTAGTAGGAGCCGAAAAGCTCCCTACTTTATTACCGAAGCAGGTTAGAAGCCTGGACTACAAAATCAAATAAATTTACATATTTAGGATGGTTCCCTAAACAACTTATTTTTTTTCTTTCAGTTTTCCCCTTTGTCTGTCATGCAAACAGTATTCATCTGCTACCTCTGTTCTTCGTTCATAAACTTTAGATAAACGTTTTTTGCCCCTGCGTTAATCTTTGTTTCTGTTTGCGCCTATGTCTCAGACCTACATAACTTATCGCAAAGCCTATAAGTCCCAAAGTATATGATTGTTCGGGAATAGTATAAACTCGCCGAAATTGGATTGGTGTATTGACAATTAAATTACCTCTGGCATCAAAGATCTGATCCAATGAGTCAATACCAGTCTGCCAAAAAACAATATTGGAAACCACCTTGCCACCAGTACTTGTTGGGCAACCATTTGGAGCGTTAGTTCCTACATAACGACTGGGTTCCCATAGAATTTCGAGATTGCAGCTTGTTGCTAATAGATTACTAGTGTTAACAATTCGCTGTGATTCTGGCTCACCACATATGCCATTTAAAATATCTGGGTTAACAAGGCTGCGAACACTGAGTTCTACAGCAGAAATTCCTCGACTGAAGGAATAAAGGCGTTGGCGAGCAATAGCACCTCTTTGTTCCAGATAAACGTTCTGTATTTCATTACTAGAAGCATTACTGTCTAATTGAACCCCACAGTTGGACATACTGATAAAAGGAACAGAAGGGTTACTTGTGACCTGTTGAGCATTGTTAAATACACCAATGAACCACTGGGCTGTCTCCTGAACTTGTTCCTCAAGTGGTGGAGGAATGGTTGCAGCCTGGCTTGCTTGGATAAATGTGAAAGTTGAAAGTAAAACTGTTAGACCATATGCTTTTAATTTATTCATCTTGTTATGAAGAAATTTAACTTCCAAGAAATAATAAAAATTTGAAATTTAACAAGTGTAAAAGATATTTTATACCTAGTAAATTAGGATCTCAAAAAAGTAGAAAAAGTTTACATTAGACGAACCAATTGTGAGCGTGATGCTCCCAAACTAGACTTTAGACTAAGGAATTAGAAAAAGACCCAGTAGTACTGGGTAAAAAGTTTGCATGAGAAAATTAAATTCGGGTTATCATCAACTCGCCATCAGTTGCGGCGGCGCACTACGCCACAACTGATATAACCGTGTCGCAGGCATAGTCAAATACAACACATCCCCAGCACTCAGGCTCGTTTCCAGTAAATCCCAGCCGTGGATGGTTTGGCTGTTGGTTTCTAAGTACAAAGGCACAAAGTCAGCGGACATGGCAACATCTTTCACTGGCTGACCGCAAAAGGGATGTGAGGCTGTAATCAAAGTTGCAAAAGCTACCCAAAGACTATCTGCTGTGATGCCATTACCGAGTATTTCTCCACCCAGTGCAGCAGCGGCAAAAGCTGGGGCTGCGAGTTCAGC
Organism: Scytonema sp. HK-05; assembly: GCF_963872035.1. Lineage (NCBI taxonomy): Bacteria > Bacillati > Cyanobacteriota > Cyanophyceae > Nostocales > Scytonemataceae > Scytonema > Scytonema sp. HK-05. The sequence goes on along the minus strand of NZ_CAWMYC010000002.1, from coordinate 7,900 downwards.
AGGACTCAGAACCGCCTCGAAGTCAAACACCTGTTGCGCCATACGAGCAAAATCCGGCTCTGCGTAATGGACTATCACCGGCACTTTGGGTGTCATGCATTTTGCCTTGAGGGCAATCTCTAAGTTAGTCGCGTCGTTCCCTGTGACGGCAAGCACTGCTGCGGCAGATTCTAAATTGGCGACTTTGAGCGTTGCTGAGAAGCTGGCATCAGCATAAATGACGGGAATACCTACTCCACGGGCTGTGTTGACATATTTGTTGTTAGAATCGCGTTCAATGACGACCACTTCATGTCCGCTAGCATAGAGTTGTTGGACAATTTTTATACCTATGCCGCTCAAGCCACAAACGATGTAGTGATGGCGGTGGGGAACTCGTGCTGCATCCCAAAATTGCTTGAAGCGACTGCCCAAAACAAAATCATTGAGCAATGCGTACAATAGACCAATTACGGCAGCCCCAACTAGCATCATGAAAACGGTAAATAATTTAATGCTGGCAGGAGCGTTTTCTACGACTTTGTCATTACCACCTGCTCCCGTAATCATGCCTACTGCAAAATATAAGGCATCAACAATAGAAATATTCGTATTAGTAGAAGTGTAGGTGAGTGTGGCAATCACAACAATGACAAACAGCACAATAGACATTGCCACCACTGATTCCGCGTGTTTCTTAAACTGCCGCAAATTGGTCAGGACTTTCAACACTTTTGCAATTAGGGATTTGCGGATGGAACGGACACGGGGTTGAGTACCAACGATGAGGCGATCGCCCACCTTTAACTCTTGTCCAGACAACACCGCCGCTACCAAATCGATCTCACCCTTGAGTGGCATATAGTAAATGAGCATCCGCGAACGGTCATTCCACAAATCAACCAGCTTGCGACCTAGCCACGGATGATTTTCATCTATATATTCTTCGTGGATCGGCCAAGTTTGTTTGAAAAGCTTGATTTGTCCAATTGCTTGGTTTCCCAAAGCCGCAAACGTGAAGACAGGTGCTGCCAAACCGGCAACACTCATACTCAAGTGGTTGGGCACAGTTTGATCGAGGCGATCGCCCAAATTTGTATTAAAAAAGCGGTTGATAATCCGAATTCGCGGATTCAACACCCGCGCTTGCATCATGATTGACAAATTCAGTTCATCGTCAGGTCCAGCAATCACCAAAGTGTGCGCCTGCTGAATTCCCGCTGCTGTTAAGGTACTAGCTGCGTGCAGTACGCCGACAATCACATCTCCTGCTGATTCCCCTGGGATGGGTTTATGATGAATGCCGACGACTAACGCCCCCTGTTGTCGCAACAAACGAAAGATTTTATATCCGGTGCGACTTAAGCCACAGACAATGATTCGAGGTTTCATGTAATCGCAGCATGACTTACAAAGGAAAAGCTGCATTATTAGACATTTCCTCCTATTCTTGCCCATTTATTTGTGGCAAAACTGTAGCTGACAACACGATAATTTGAAGAAGAACAAGAGAACGCAGAACTCAGAATACAGAATGTAATTAGTGGGGGCGAGGGTACTACACGCCGAAAATAGTCCAGCCTTCTAAGTTACTTCTAGCACTGGGTATGAGAGGAACGAAATTTTATAGGTTGGCTTTCGCTTGTACTCCATCTGTTAATCTTTTGACCATTTGTGCATAAAGCAAAACTTGTTTTGGAGACCAAAAAAGCAATCTGCCTAAATTTAATGCAGCGGTGGTGAAGCTTAATGCTTCAAAATCTTTTTCATATTCTGCAACGGTTTCCAAATCTCCGAAAAAATTATTGACTGTTGTTTCAGCCGCAACATAAGTTTTCCAGCCTTCATTTATCGCTTCTGCAACGACTGAAGAACAGTTCCTTTTTATCAAATGGTAGGAAACTTGCTGATTTTGAAATTCTCTCCAAAATATTTTTATAGGCTCTTGAGGAAGGTTTAATAACTCAACTATACAGTCTGCCTCTCTTTTCGATCCATTTTTACCTAAAACCAAACAATCTTGTTCGTAACTATCACTTTTTATCTGATTTAAGTGCTGAAATAACAATTGATTAATGTTATGGTTTTTATGATTAATTATATTTTTACGAATCTCACTTGATGAGCGGTTTAAAACTTCTTTGTTAGGCCAAAAGCTTATATAAGTATCTTCGCCTACCTGCATTGAAGCGTGCCCTAAGAACTCCTTAGGAAGCCAAATGTACACAGTGATAATATCTCTCATAGGCTCACTCATCGAAAATTGTGGGTACAAACCCCGTCTTTCTAGGACGGCTTTGCATCTTTGTGAACTATTACCGCCTTGGGGTTACTTAATACCGTGTAATGAATGCGTTGTACTTTCGTTCGGGCAATTGCGAACTGATATTTTTCACCCTGTACGCATAATAGTTTGCTCCATAGAGCCTTCCCTTGCGGGAGTAAAGTTAGCTTCTCCCAAGGGGAGACGCTGAGCCCTGCGGGCACGCTGCGCGAACGCGAACGACAATGTTATTGGTCGGTACTTCCATTCATACACTAGCTTAACCCTCTAAACTTGTTTAATATGATTGGTTCTAGAGCTTGGAACTAGCTATGCCTAACGGCACGCTGCGCGAACGCATCCCAAGGTAGGAACTTAAACACTTACCAATAACGTAGTACTCAAGGTACGCGCGTCTGGTCAACTAATCCTATCGGTTTGAGGCTAGAGAGCCAATAGCCTTTAGGCAGGGGTGTTGACACTTAATTGTTAGCTTAACACCGCTCATCCTTGGGTATTACTACCCATTTTAAGCAAACAAGCCGCATCCATGCCGAAATAGGGGGCTGGCGCTGCGACTTATTTTCATCAAGTATTTGAAACTAAATTTCTGGGTCAACTAAGCGGGTTGTAGGACGGCTTTGAGACAAATCTTGCACAACTTGCACAGCAGAGACTACGGCGACAAGCCCAATGACCGCAACAGGTAATAAACCTTTGCCAAAAATGGCGATCGCCAGGATAAGAAGCGCTGCCCCAATGCGAAACTTGGCACGAATTTTACAGTAGCGGATGACCCCAATCCGGTGGAGAATACCTAAAGTTAGGTAGCACAGCGCTACAGAGCCACACAGCAGCCATCGCACTGCATCGGGTAATGCGATCGCACTCTCGCTCAACAATACGAGTTCCACGGCGACTCCGGTAGCGGCAATGCCTATCACCAGAGGTAGATGAGTGTAGAGCCAGATATTGAAAATGGCAATTCGTCCTTCTGTCCGCGTCCTCTGAATAGGTGTGCCTCCCAGGTTATCAAAGTAGACCCACCACAAGCTAAAAGCGATACATAAACCGAAAACTGCGCCGATTACCGTTGAAACATCCCATTTTTGCTCTGAGACACCATCGACCACAGCGACAATCGCTTCACCCAAGACAATAATAGTAAATAACCCAAAACGCTCCGGCAAGTGGGAGGAGTGGGGAGGTAGTTCTAGCATCAACTTGCGTGCTGAAAGGGGTGTGGCGAAGTCAATGATAAGCCCCAATGCCCAGAATACAAACCGCCAAGGACTCGGTAGAAATGCTGATATAGTCCAAAGGATAGCAGCAATTCCAAAACCTGTGGCGTAACGAGTTGTCAACGGACGTGCTGTGGGGATGTGCTGTCCAGCACGGATGTATTCAATGACAAGCACAGCGCGACCGAGAGCATAGGAAAGGGCAAAGCCAGTGCAAGTTTCGCCCAAGCCGTGATGGACATTAACAGCTAGTGCAGCAATGGCAAGCATCTGCACAGCAGTCAGGACTCGATGTGTCACGTCGTCGCTATCGAAGCGGTTGGCGTAGAATGTGCTACCAATCCAAGACCACCAAACGGGTATAAAAAGAGCGACAAAGCCCAACACTCCTGATAGGGAAACATGATCGTGAAGATAATGGGCGAGTTGAGAAACTGCAACGACAAACACCAAATCATAAAACAGTTCCAGCCAAGTGGCGCGTCGTTCTTCTTCGCTGTCTTCACCGATGCGTAAGCGTGGTGGTTCTAAAAAACTAGCCATAAAATAATTCAAAATGGTGTAAACAATAGCGCTGAAGCGCTTACTACGAACAAATTAGCTAGATACAATAATTGCCCATAGACTAGCTGCTAGCCCTATAGTTGCCAAGTGTTGCCAAAAAAGCGAACGCATCGGCTGACGAGCAATTTTTTGTGTTAATACTACCGTCAACAGCACTGAAAAAATCAGGGTGACTCCCTGCAAAAAGGCAATCACGGCTGGATGAGCCAGCAATATAGGTAATTGTTCACCATTTAAACCGAAGGTTGCAAAACTTACCGGGAGAATACGCCCTCCTTCCCCCAAACCTAAACGCAAATAATGAGCTAAGTTTCCTCCTAGTACAAGTGGTAAGTAGCCATAGGCAAGCTCTACAAATCGTCGCGGTTTAGGATTTTGTTGAGTAGATTTTAAACCTTTGTTACTTAGATATAATACTTGCATCACGCCATATGCCAAAAAAGGAATAGTTACTGGGATAATCAGAGCCAGTAAAGATAATCCTAAGTGAGGTAAAAACTGGGTTAAATCCAGATGTAGCCCTACCAAAGATTGCAACTCTGGTAAGCGATGGAGAAATACTCCCCCTAACAGTAAAAACAACAGTGCGACTTCGTAGGTATGGGGAACATGAGTTGTCCACAGTTCAACCCCAGGGGGACGTAAATTAAATTCAACAGAACGATGGGGACAAGCTTTGAGACAAGTCATGCACAGCACACAGTCTCGATTATCTTCCAACTGTGCTGGGTGAGAGTACAACGGGCACCCATTAGTTTCCATCCCCTCGCCCTTTTGCGGTCCACCTTTGTAGCATTGATACGTGGTACAAGTGGCAGAACAAATACCTTGTTGCGCCCGGAGTTCGGTCATGGAGAGTTTGGCAAATAACCCATTCATTCCACCAATGGGACAGAGATAACGACACCAAAACCGCCGCTCAAAAATGGCAGAAAATATCATCGCCCCAGCAGTAATTAAAAGCAGCAAACAACCAGAAAGGTAGGCGGTATTTTCTAAATTCCAAAGTTCTTCCCATAAGAAAATGAGGGTAAACAGCCCAAAGAGAAACCATCCGCCCCATTTTTCAGCTTGATGTCTGGGCCAGCGTTTCAGCTGTCGAGGAAAGAACTTTTGAGATAGCTTTTGCGTGACTTCCCCATAAATCATGAAAGGACATATAGAACACCAAACGCGACCTAAAAAGGGAAATGCCAGCAGGGAGAAGGGCCACCACCAAGCCCAAAATAGATTTAAAGCGAAATTGCGATCGCGCGTTTGTGGACCAATAAATAGCACTCCGACAATGAAGGCAAACGCTGCTAAAGTAAAACCATAGTTGATGCGATCAGGCCACCAAGGACTACGTAAAAAGTTCCGCAAACCAGGATAAGCATTCAACAGATTCACCCGAAATTGCTTTTTCTTAGTATCAGCTGACCAGAAAATTTCTTCTGTGAGTTCTTTTGCCTCCCCTGCTTGGACTATCGCCCGTTCCACTAGATTTTGCAACTCTTTTAAGTTGCCGGGGAAATCGTAGGACTGCAAGCGGCGCAATGCTTCTGGGCTGACTTTCGGTCGGGCAATACCTCTGGAGCGTGTGTAAAGACTGATGTAATATTCAACCTGTGCTTTGATATCAGCTTTTCGTACCCGCAGTGGTGGCACTTTGATAACACGACCAACACAGCGTTCAATTGTGGGTTGTGTTTTTTCTGCAACTATCAAAATGCGAGCATTGCTGACGCGGGGTTCGGGGGTTGGTTCTCCCGAACGGCTAACGGGAGTATATTTGCCCGTTTTGAACAAGGTTGCTAACGCCGGCAACAACTCTGTTGGTGTTTCTTGAATGTTGTTGAGAACTAAAGTGCCTTCCCCCAACCATTCCAGCAGTCCTGGTTTACCTCCGGCGCGACCAAACAAATCAGCACCACTTGTTTGGAGAATACCACAGTTAATTTTAATAATCGGTTCTCGCCGCTGTTTGGAACCAAAGTGGATTAAGGCTGCTATAATGTCTTTTCCTAAACCTGGTTCGCCGAAAATCAACACTGACTTACGCTCATCTGCTGCTTCTCGAATTTCTTGTCTCAAACGCACAGCATAGCGACTTGTCCCCACAATTCCACGTTGCGCCTTGGTTACTAAATAAGGTCGCAACGCTGTGGAACGTTCCTGTTCGTAGGTGAGAGCAGATGTGACTTGAGCTAATTCTTGCGCCATCTGGCGGGAAAAAGCCTGAGCAATTTCAGGATACTGGCTGAGTATCTCCCGAAATTTAGCGGCAGGTACAACCCACAAATGGCATTCTGTGACTGTCGTAATTGTACGCTGCGCTGATTGTTCTAAAAGAAGTTCTTGTAGGTGAATAACTGCTCCGGGAAGCAACCCAACAGCTAAGGCTGGGTTGGTTTGATTGCTGCTATCGCTTTCCAACTGACCTTGTTGGAGAATATACAAGGCTTCTGGAGGAGTCCCTTCGGTAACTAGACGGTGGTTTGCGCTTAAAACTTCTTCTTTAATAACTTCGGTTAATGCGCTCAAAGATGCAGGCGAAAGAATTCCTAAAGCCGTGCGTTCTTGTAGCCAGATCACTATATCTTGTGATGTCATGGTAGGTTCTCCCTCTCAGCACTGCTTTATAAAAGGAATTATCCCCGAAAGCAAAATTAAAATACCTGCGCTCAGCTTTAGTGTATTAATTTGTAGGGAGCCAGTCAGGATACTTGCCGAAACTGTGTAACAAGTTTTAACAACTGATTCACCACTATCGGGGATCGCTGATTTTAAAATTAGCATATGACTATACAACGCTATAACCAACAACAAATTGAATCCTTTGCCCAAGCAGTACTGCTTGATGGCTACTGCGTGTTGCCCAATCACTTCTCCCCGGCAACACTCGATGCTTGGCGCGAGGCTTTCGCACCGTTACTCAAGGAGCACATTGAGCGCGAAGGCAAGCTTCAGAATCGAGGTTCAGCCCGCTATTATGTCACGCTTCCGTTTACGACTCCCTTTGCCGATGCAAATATTTACGAAGATGAGGATATTTTGGCAATTGTTGAGCTATTGGTAGGCAAAGACATGGTGATGTGCCAGTTGGCAACTGATACGCCGTTGCTTGGTTCTGATTATCAAGACGTGCATCGAGATACTTTGCCACTGTTCCCCGAAACTGGTAAGGAAACGCCACCATATCAACTAGCAGTAAACTTTCCGCTGGTCGATATCACCCTAGAAAACGGTCCAATGGATATTACACGCGGTACACACATGATGTCCAAGGAGGAAGGACTGCGCCGCATGGAGTCGGGTGAAATCAAGTTAGAACCAGTGACAATGCAACTCGGTGACGTGATGATCCGCGATGTGCGGGGCTTGCATCGGGGTACGCCTAACCACACCTCAATCCCACGTCCGATGGTAGTTATTGGCTATAGTCGCCGCTGGCTGTATCGTCCGGAAGTGTCTATTAATATACCACGGCAAGCCTTGGATACACTCTCCCCTCGCGCTCGTCACTTGTTGCGTTTTAATCCGATTGTCGATTCAGTTGAGGAGAAACCTGAAGTAGAAGTTTATCAGTCCTTCGCTTATTAAAACTGGCAGACGGAACCGTTATTCTCTCTTCGTTGCAATACACAAAGGAACCTCACCCCCCAACCCCCTCTCCGCAAGCAGAGAGGGGGAGATGTTTTCCCCTCCTCGCTTGCGGTGAGTCCAGCGCAGCCAAGGAGTGTTTCCAACTGTCACGGCGACTGGCGTAAGCGCAAAGCCCCGCCTTTGCTGCCTCAGATCTTGCACCATTTTCAATAAAAGCCAGAGGCTCTAATATCTCGTTACCAGGTTGAACCTGGTAACGAGGGTTTGG